>CAJGDQ010000017.1 GCA_904502215.1 Clostridiaceae bacterium | reverse complement strand
TATATACAGTTAGGTGCTGATTTTTTATGAAAAAGATAACAATTATTGGCGGAGATAACCGCTTAAAAATGGTAAAAAAAGCCTTGATTAAGGAGGGATACTCGGTTGATACCTTGGGGCTATATGAAGATGATTTTGCAAATATCTCAACTTCCGAAGTAATTCTCTTCCCTGTTCCAACTACTAAGGATTCAAAAACTGTTTTCACTCCCTTAACCGATAAAAAAATTTCATTGGAAGAAATAGCAAATCAAATAAGCTCAGAACAATTGGTTTTATGCTGCAACTATAATTTCCAAAATAAAAAATGCATAGATTACGGCGCTCTTGATAGCTATGCCCTTTTAAACGCTATTCCAACTGCCGAGGGAGCTATAAAAATCGCCATTGAGAATACTCCATTTTGCCTTTGGCAAAGCAAGATTTTGGTTATAGGTTATGGCAGGGTTGGAAAAATTCTTGCCAATAGGCTAAAATCTCTTGGTGCAAATGTTACCGTTAGCGCAAGGAAGCCCTCAGATTTTGCTATGTTATCTGCCTTAGGTTTTAGTTTCATACATACCGAGCAATTAAATCAAACTGAACTTTCGTTTGATATAATTTTTAGCACGGTTGATGTTACTGTTTTGGAAGATAGCGCGATTAAGGATTCCTCAGCAACACTTTTAGTTGACCTTTCAAGCAAGGGTGGTTTTAATCTTGAGGCCGCTAAAAGCTTTGGAAAAAAGGCGCTAAAAGCACCGGGGCTTCCCGGAATTATTGCCCCTAAAACTGCTGCGGATATTCTATGCAACACAATAACAACAGTAATTAACACATATAATTAGAGGTGAGAAACTTGGAAAATATAACTTTAGGATACGCCTTTTGCGGTTCTTTTTGCACCCTTAGCGCTTCAATGAATGCCTTGAAAAATTTAGCTGAATATAATATAAAAATAAAACCTATAATGTCAAACATAGTTTATACAACCGATACCAGATTCGGAAAAGCCGAAGATTTTATAAAAGAAACAGAAGAAATTTGCAAAGATAAGATTATCCACACTATTGACGCTGCCGAACCAATAGGACCTAAAAATTTACTGGATGCTTTGATTGTTTCTCCTTGCACAGGAAACACCCTTTCAAAAATTGCCTTAGGAATTACAGATACCCCCGTCACAATGGCTGTTAAGGCTCATCTTCGCAACAATAAACCTGTAATTTTATGTATTGCAACCAATGATGCGTTAGGTGCATCTGCCAAAAATATAGGTCTTCTTCATAATACGAAAAACATCTATTTTGTTCCCTATGCTCAGGATGACCCGTTTTCAAAAAACAACTCCCTAATCAGCGATTTCACCTTAATTCCCGAAACCATTGAACTTGCTCTAAAGGGCATTCAAATACAACCTGTTATAAAATAAAAATGCGCCCTTTCGGGCGCATTAATTTTTTTTAAATTTAAGCCTTGCCAACAGAACCGAAAAGTTCCATTTTTTCTTTAACAGTAGCCTTAATAGCTTCAACACCATCAGCAAGAACTTTTCTCGGGTCGAAGCCCTTACCAACAAGGTCTTTACCTGCTTCGATATATTTACGGGTAGCCTCAGCAAATGCTAACTGACACTCAGTATTAACATTGATTTTTGAAACGCCCAAAGAAATTGCCTTTTTAATCATTTCAGCAGGGATACCTGTGCCGCCGTGAAGAACTAAGGGCATATCACCTGTTAACTGCTGAATTGCATCAAGAGCATCGAAACGAAGACCAGCCCAATCAGCAGGATATTTACCATGAATATTACCGATACCTGCAGCCAACATAGTAACACCTAAATCAGCAATCATTTTGCACTCCTTGGGGTCAGCTACCTCGCCTGCGCCAACAACACCGTCTTCCTCGCCGCCGATAGAACCAACCTCAGCCTCGATAGAAAGACCCTTGCTCTCGCAAATAGCAACGAGCTCCTTGGTTTTCTCAATATTTTCCTCAATCGGATAATGAGAACCATCAAACATAACAGAAGAAAATCCTGCTTCGATGCACTTCTTAGCATGCTCATAGCTACCATGGTCAAGGTGAAGAGCAACAGGAACAGTTATTCCAAGCTCGTTAATCATACCGTTAACCATACCAACGATGGTAGTATAACCGCACATATATTTTCCTGCACCCTCACTAACGCCAAGGATAACAGGGCTATTGAGCTCTTGAGCGGTTAAAAGGATAGCCTTGGTCCACTCAAGATTGTTGATATTGAACTGACCAACTGCATACTTACCTGCTTTTGCTTTGTTAAGCATTTCTTTTGCTGAAACTAACATTTATAAATTCCTCCAAGAATATTTTTATCTTAAATATTTTATACCAAAACACCTATAAAATCAAGAGAATTTTACACTGTTTCTAATATTTTTTCTTCCATTTCTTTTTGTGCTTCTAAAAGCTCGGGATTTGCAAGATATTTTTTCAAAGCTCTGAAAGCAGTTGCAAAATATGAGCCTGAGCAAATACGCTCATCCATAGTAACGCCAATGGGGATGCACTTTTCAAAAACAATTTCTCCGCCCTTGCGTTTTGCAACCTCTCGAGTGTTACCCATAGCTAGGAATACACTTGTTGTTCCAAACTCATAGCAATGATGATAAATATGGTTTGTTCTAATAGAAGCTAAATTAGTAATGCCAAAACTCATATGGAAGGGTGACATATCAATGATTGCCTTTGGAAGCAAACCATGACGGTCTAAAAACTTCAAAATGCTAACACCAACCGGCAAAAGACCGGGAACCGAGAGCAAAAATTTCATAATTTTTTCAGTTCCGTTGTTTTCGGGAGCTTCACGATTTTCAGCAACATATTTATTAATTTTATCATTAACTGCGAAAATATCATCATTTTCATTGAAATACATTTTGGACATTGTGCCCTCATGGCTTTCAAGCGACTGAAGCACTACCATACCAACTGCGATTTCATTTCTTTGATAAACTCTCTTATTAACAACAAAACGATTAAGCTCAGGATATTGGGACATAGTTTTAACATAAGCCGCAATAATAAGAGCCATATGGCTGATATTTATTCCCTCTTTGCGTTTTTTGTTGATATATTTTTGAATTGGCTCATGAGGAATATCTATAGTTGTCATATTCATTGAGTCAACACGTTTATTCATTATATAAGGGGCGATTAGATACATTGGGTCAACATTTTTGACTTTCTTTCCGTCTGCTCTCATATATATATCTCCTTATCCGCCGCAATCGGCATAAAACATCAAAAGTATAATAACATATTTCGACAAATTTTACAATACTTTTTTAACAAATTATGAACAAAAGAAAACGAGCCAAATGGCTCGTTTTCTTTATATGATAGGAATTAAAATCATTTTACGAGACTTAAAGGTATCTTCGCTCAATCCATTAATTTGCATTATTTCATCAACACTTGCATTATTATCCCTTGCAATATCCCAAACATTATCGTTTTCCTCAGCAAAATAAACCTTCAAGGCTTCTCTTCTATTTCTTTCAAGGGGAGCATTTTCATCAAGCATCATATCCGAAATAAGCCCTATATTTTTCCGCTCATAAACGGCTGTATTTGTTGCAATTTCAACCCGCACCTCAATGCAATTTGAGGAAGTTATAGTATAAGAACAGGAAACTATTTCGAGCTTTGGGTCGCAGTGCGGAACACCTAATTCCAGTTTTATAGGGCATTTAAATTCGAAGTCTATCGGCTTTTCATAGAAAACCGAGGTATCATTTTCATCGCAAACTATCATACCAACCATTAGTGTTCCGTAAATTGCCATATGGTCTTCCTCAAATTTGCAGTTAGCTGACTGAACATTACTCCAAATATCAACAACCGAAACAATATCGTTTTCTAATTCAATACTCTTTTTGCAATTAAAATTTTCGCAAATATTATGGGTTATTCTTTCAAAATTAATATTGTTTTTCTTAATTTCAGCCTTATATTTTCTGGAATAAGCATCTAAAATTACCGCAACTTCATTAGAGCAATAACCCTCGCAGCTAAGCAATACCTTTGCGTTAATCGAAAAGCTTTTAGCTTCCCCTGTAGATGAAACCCGAGGCTTTATTTCAAGAGAGCAAACACTTGATTTTGTATCGCATTTGCAGGTATCGGTTATTCCCTCAACATCAACAATTTGGCTGAAAGGAATGATTGATTTAACGCATTGGGGCTGTGCTATATTTTCGGCACAATAAATAATACTAACCGACATTTCACCCTTAACAACTGCTTTATCATTTATAACCTTGGTTTCCTTAACACAGGTATTTGCCTCGTATCTTAATATGTTGCAAACAGGAGGTTGGCTTTGACCTATTCTAATTTCATCTTCAATTAGTAAATACTTCTCGGCATATCCCATAGGCACAGTTGCATTTGCTATTCCTCTTTTAAGCTCAACCGCCTCATCATCAAAATCCGAAACTATATCACAGCATTTTCTCTTGAAAACCTTAACCGAAATTGAAATAGCGCCGTGAATATCAACCTTTCTGCCCGTTACGGCACGGCAATTGATATATTCCTTCCTGGCTTTACAGCAAATATTTGCATTTTGACATTCCTGTTGCATTTCACAAGATTTAGAAAATGGATACTGATATTCATAAGAGCAAAGCTTACCGTTTTTATCGCAATAAATTAAGGTTATTTGAACAACACCCTCAATAGTTATTGTTCGACCGTTTATACTCTTTGAGGCGATTCTGGGCTCTGCCTGACATTTAAAAATCTTCGAAATATCAGGGCAAAAATCAGGAAGCGAAAAATCAACATCTATCGCCTGCTCCAATGAATCGTTAAACACGGTATCATTAAAATAAACGCTTGTCTTTAAACACTTTTGTTCCATAAAAATATCCTCTCTTTGCACGAATACTTATGTTTAAATAGTATTCATTTAAAGAGAGGATTATGACAAATTTATTCAAGCTCAAATGCGCCTGTATAAAGTTGATAGTATTTACCTTTTTCTTCGATAAGCTTTTCGTGAGAGCCACGCTCAATAATTCTGCCCTTTTCCAAAACCATTATAACGTCCGAGTTTTTAATTGTTGAAAGCCTATGGGCAATAACAAAAACAGTTCTACCCTGCATCAGCTTATCCATACCTCTTTGAACAATTGCCTCGGTTCTTGTATCAATACTCGAGGTTGCTTCATCTAGTATCATAACAGGTGGGTCGGCAACGGCAGCACGAGCTATTGCTATTAACTGACGCTGACCCTGAGAAAGATTAGAACCGTTATTGCTAAGCTCGGTATCATAACCATCGGGAAGTCTTGTTATAAAATCATCAGCGCCCGAAAGCTTTGCTGCCTCTATGCACTCTTCATCGGTAGCATCAAGGCGACCGTAACGGATATTTTCCATAACTGTTCCCGTAAACAAATTTGTTTCCTGCAAAACAATGCCAAGAGAACGCCTTAAATCGCTTTTCTTTATTTTATTGATATTGATGCCGTCATACCTAATCTTGCCGTCAGCAATATCATAAAAGCGGTTGATAAGGTTTGTAATAGTTGTTTTACCCGCTCCTGTTGCACCAACAAAAGCCACCTTTTGACCGGGTTCTGCATAGATATCAATATTATGAAGAACTATCTTTTCCTCATTATATCCAAAATCAACATCAAAGAGTCTAACATCGCCTGCAAGGCGGGTATAGGTTATGCTTCCATCCTGATGAGGATGGCGCCAAGCCCAAATGCCTGTTCTCTTATCGGTTTCGGTTATATTGCCCTTTTCATCAATCTCGGCATTAACCAAGGTAACATATCCATCATCGGTTTCGGGCATAGCGTCCATAAGCGCAAAAACTCTTTCAGCGCCTGCAAGACCCATAACAACCGAGTTGATTTGCTGAGATAATTGATTAACATTTCCTGTAAACTGCTTGGTCATATTAAGGAATGGAATAACAACGCTTATACCGAATATAATTTCTCTTCCAAAAAGCTTAGAAAGGCTGAAATTAACAAATCCATCTGAAAGCAAGAATATACCGCCAACAGTTGCGATAATAACATAAAGTATATTACCGATATTCATATTAATAGGACCTAAAAGGTTTGCAAAAGCATGCGCCTTGTTACTATCACTAAAAAGTTGTTCGTTAACCTTATCAAAATCCTCTTTTGCCTTTTCCTCATGGCAAAAAACCTTAACAACCTTTTGGCCGTTCATCATTTCCTGAATATAGCCCTCGGTTTTACCTATAGACTTTTGCTGACGGATAAAATACTTAGCACTTCCGCCACCAACTGTTTTAGTGATTGCAAAAAGCAAGAACACGCCGAAGATAACAACCAAGGTTATCGGGATACTATACCAAAGCATAATAAAGAAAACCGAAACAACAACTATGCCCGCTTGCAACAAGGTTGGAAGGGACTGAGATACCAACTGGCGAAGGGTATCAATATCATTGGTGTAATGACTCATAATATCGCCGTGCTTATTGGTATCAAAATATTTGATTGGCAAATTTTGCATTCCATTAAATAAGGTTTTACGCATTTTTCCAAGGAAGCCTTGGGTTATATATGCCATAAGCTGAGTATGAACAAAAACCGAAATCAAAGAAACAATATAAAGAATTGCTAAAACAATAATTTTAGGAATTATAACCTCTTTAGCACCCGACCAATCGGCATCCTTATAAAATACCTCAATAGCGGCTATAATTTGCTGATTGAAGATAGCGGGCATTGTTGCAATAATGGCAGAGAAAATGATGCATAGAAAGGTCAGCGGCAACAAAACGGGATATGCTTTAAACAAAATCTTAATAACCCTTTTGAAAGCCGATAAATTAAACTTTCTAACGGCAGGAACTCCCTTTGGTAAAGTTTTTGGAATATCATTATTTTTTTCAGGAGTTTTCATCATTTTCACCTCCGCCCACTTGTTGTTCATAAACCTCACGGTAAATATCGCTCTTAGTTAAAAGCTCTATATGAGTGCCAACTGCTGAAATTTTACCGTTATCCATAACGATAATCATATCGGCATCCTCAACCGAAGCTACTCGTTGAGCGATAATAAACTTGGTGGTTTCAGGGATATACTCCTTGAAGCCTTTTCTGATAAAGGCATCGGTTCTGGTATCAACCGCACTTGTTGAATCATCAAGAATTAATATTTTTGGCTGTTTCAAAAGCGCTCTTGCGATACAAAGTCTTTGCTTTTGACCGCCTGAAACATTGGTGCCTCCTTGTTCTATATAGGTATCGTATTTATCAGGGAAATTCTCAATAAATTCATCGGCTTGAGAAAGTCTGCAAACCTCTTTTATCTCCTCATCGGTTGCATTTTCATTTCCCCAACGAAGATTTTCTTTAATTGTTCCCGAGAAAAGCTGATTTTTTTGCAAAACCATTGCAACACTATCTCTTAAAACATTAAGGTCATATTTGCGAACATCTATGCCGCCAACCAAAACCTCACCCTCGGTTACATCATAAAGTCTTGGAATTAACTGCACCAAGGAGGTTTTAGAAGAACCTGTTCCGCCGATGATACCAACCGTCATACCCGATTTGATTTCAAGGTTAATATTTTCTAGGGCAAAACGCTTTGCCTTTTCAGAATACTTAAAGGAAACATTTTTAAAGCTTATAGAGCCATCCTTTACCTTAGTAATAGCATTTTCGGGGTTTTTAAGGGAAGGTTCCTCATTCAAAACCTCGCATATGCGCTTCATAGATTCGAGCGACATAGTTATCATAACATATATCATCGAAAGCATCATAAGGGACATTAGAATTTGAACGCCATAGGTAAGCATAGCCGAGATTTGACCAACATCCACCCGAGCTCCGGCGCTTGTTATTGTAAGATAAGAGCCGAGGAACAAAATAACAACAGTATTGAAATACATACAAAACTGCATAATAGGAGTATTAAGAGCTACTATTCGTTCGGCCTTTGTGAAATCATCTGTTATTCCATCCGAAGCCGCAGCAAACTTTTTCTTTTCAAATTCCTCTCTTGAAAAGCCCTTAACAACCCTCATTCCTCTAACATTTTCTTCGATAGATTCATTAAGTCTGTCATACTTTTTGAAAACTCTTCTAAAAGCAGGCATTGCCTTTTTAGCAACCATCAAAAAGCCAAATATCAAAACAGGAATAACAACAACAAAGGAGGTAGCTAATGCTCCGCCCATTGTATATGCCATAAACACCGAGAAAACAAACATCATCGGGCTTCTGATTGCCGTTCTTATTATCATCATATATGACATTTGAACGTGGGTTATATCGGTTGTAAGACGAGTAACTAGTGAGGTTGATGAAAACTTATCAATATTTGCAAAGGAAAAGCTTTGAATTTTTGAGAACATATCGTGTCTCAAATTCTTTGCAAAGCCGGCAGATGCCTTTGCACAAGTAACAGCAGCAATACTACCGCAGCAAAGTGAAATTAAGGCCAATAATATCAATAATAGGCCTGTTTTTATAATCAATTCAATGGGTGCTCCCGCCTTGATGTCATTAACAAGGTCGGCGGTAAAAAAAGGTATCATAACCTCAATTATAACCTCACCCATTATGAAAATAAGGGTTAAAATCGAAGGTAATTTATATTCCCTTATTGATTTTGCCAAAGTTTTAATCATTTTCATCCTCCGCACAGCCTAGTTCCTTTGTTCTTTCAAAAGAAGCTCTAACAGCATTCATAACAGTTCCTCTGAAAGCTGATTCCTCTAATGAATGAACACCTGCAATAGTGCTTCCACCGGGACTGCAAACCTCATCCTTTAATTGACCCGGATGCTTAGATGAAGTTAACAATAATTCCGCTGCTCCCGAAAGGGTTTGGGCGGCATATTCAAGCGCCTTTGCCCTTTGAAGACCGCATTCAACACCTGCATCGCTGAGAGCCTCGGCAAAGAGATAAACAAATGCCGGTCCGCAGCCTGAAAGAGCCGAAGCCGCATCTATAAGCTCTTCGTTTATTCTATCTATCTTGCCTGCAAATTTTAATGCATCGCAAAATTCACCAATCTCATCCATAAACACTAAATCGGAATTAGTATAAAGGAGCATACCTTTGCCAACCGCAACGGGAGTGTTTGGCATAATTCTTATAATCGGCATTTTAGAATCTAACATTTTATTTAATGAAGAAATGCTAAGTCCTGCCGCCATAGAGATTAAAACAAAACGGTCGCTTCTTCCCTCTAAAACAGGCTTTATTGAAGTAAGCATATCTGCCATCATTTGAGGCTTAACGCCGAGAAAAATAAATTTTGCCTCGTTTGCAACGGCATTGTTATCAGCATAAGAGCATTTCAACTCCTCTGCCAAAAGCTTTGCCTTAACCTGAGATTTATCCGAAATCAAAACCGAATCAGGTCCAATTGATTTACAAACGGCACGAGCCAAGGCAGAGCCCATATTTCCCGCACCTATAAAACCAAATTTAACTGAAGCCATAAGTATCCTCCTATCTTATTTGTCCATTACCCTTGATAACATACTTATAAGTATTAAGCTCGGCAAGTCCCATAGGGCCTCGAGCATGAAGCTTTTGGGTTGAAATTCCCATCTCGCAACCGAGAGAAAATTCACCGCCATCGGTAAAACGAGTTGAAGCATTAACATAAACTGCAGCCGAATCAACCATTTTGGTAAAATAATCGGCAGCTTTATCGGCCTTAGTTATAATGCTTTCGCTATGATGGGTTGAATGAAGAGCAATATGTTCAACAGCAGCCGTTACTCCATCAACTATTTTTACAGCCATTTTATAATCCAAAAATTCGGTATCAAAATCTTCATTTGAAGCCTTACTCACAGGGATATATTTTAAGGTTTCACTATCCCCGAAAATTTCAACCCTATCACCTATTCTATCATATAACAGAGGTAAAAATTCACTTGCAATTTCTCTATCAACAAGGCAAACCTCAGCCGCATTGCAAACTGAAGGTCGGCTTGTTTTAGCATTATCAATAATATCGAGTGCCATATCAAAATCGGCAGTTTTTTCAACAAAAATATGGCAAATGCCTGTTCCTGTTTCAATGCAAGGAACTGTTGCATTTTTAAGACATGCCTGAATTAAACCTTTACCGCCTCTTGGAATTAACAAATCAATGTATCCGTTAGCGGTCATAAGCTCGGTGGCACTTGCTCTTGAAGTATCCTCAACAAGATTTATATAATCTTCATTAATTTTGCATTCTTTAAGAGCCGATTTCAAAACTTTAACTATCTGGGAAGAGGTGTTATATGCCTCTTTTCCGCCTCTAAGCACACAAACATTACCGCTTTTAAAGCCTAAAGCGGCGGCATCGCTCGTTACATTAGGGCGGCTCTCATAAATTATTCCAACAACACCAAAAGGAACTGCTGTTTTCATAATTTCAAGTCCGTTTTGATGAATGGTTTTGGAAATCACCTTGCCAACATTATCAGGAAGCTTTGCAACCTCTTCAATTCCCTTTGCCATTCCTTTAATTCTCGAAATATCAAGTCTTAAACGGTCAAGCATAACCTCACTGATATTTCCCTTAGCATTCTCCAAATCAAGAGCATTTGCCTCTAAAATAGAATCAGCGTTATTAACCAAAGCCTTTGCCATAGCAAAAAGGGCATTGTTCTTTTCTTCGGTTGAAAGCGGAGCTAAGTATGACACCGCTTTGGCTCTTTTAAGAAGTTCAATAGTTGCAACCATTAATCCACCTTCTTTGCAATAAAGCGAGTTCCAACATCCTTACCCTCAACAATATCATAAACATTTGAGGGGTTATCACCATTTGCAATAACCAAATCGATACCCTTCGCAGTTGTCATTTTAGCGGCTTTAATTTTAGTTATCATACCGCCTGTTCCAAGCTTGCTGCCCACTCCGCCAATCATTGCCTCAATCTCAGGATTAATTTCCTCAACCCTATGAAGCAAAACGGCATTTTTATCTTTATGCGGGTCAGCAGTATAAAGGCCGTTAATATCGGATAAAATTATAAGCAAATCAGCCTGCAAGGTTGTTGCCACAATGGCTCCTAAAGTATCGTTATCGCCTATAACTATTTGCTCGGTTGCTATAGAATCGTTTTCGTTAAGTATCGGGATAACCGAAAGCTCTAAAAGGCGGCGCATTGTGTTTTCAAAATTGGTTCTTCGCTCGGTATTTTCAATATCCTCGCCTGTTATAAGTATTTGGGCAACTGTATGGTTATATTCCGAGAAAAGCTTATCGTAGGTATACATAAGCTCGCATTGACCAACAGCGGCAGCAGCCTGTTTAGTTGGGATATCCTCAGGCTTTTTATGCAAAGATAATTTGCCCACTCCCATACCAATAGCACCAGAGGACACAAGAATAATCTCGTGTCCCGCATTTTTAAGGTCGCTCATAACCTTGCAAAGCTCTTCAACACGGCGGATATTAAGCCTGCCCGTTTCATGAGCCAAGGTTGAGGTGCCGATTTTTAAAACGATTCTCATTTAAAATTCACTTCCGTTATTTACATTTTAAGCATTGTAAACTTAAATTCAATTTTCTTTTCAGTTAAGCTGTATTATATAATTATAATTCATATAAATTTTAAAGTCAATAAAAAAGAGGACTGCTTACAGTCCTCAAATTATAATGTTGCAGCCATAACTGCTTTAATTGTATGCATTCTGTTCTCGGCTTCATCGAAAACGATTGACTGTTCGCTTTCGAACACCTCATCAGTTACTTCCATTTCCTTGATACCGAATTTTTGGCTCATTTCTTTGCCAACGGTAGTGTTAAGGTCGTGGAAAGCGGGTAAACAATGCATAAACACTGCCTTCTCCCCTGCATTTTTCATAAGAGCTGAGTTCACTTGATAAGGTGATAACTCCCTTATTCTTTCTTCCCAAACCTCATCAGGCTCGCCCATAGAAACCCAAACATCAGTATAGATAACATCGGCGTTTTTTGTAGCTTCCATTGGGTCTTCAATAAAGTTAAGAGTAGCTCCGCTTTTGCTTGCCAACTCATCGCATTTTTTAATTAGCTCTTTATCGGGGAAATACTTTTTGGGAGCGCAAGCAGTGAAATTAAGTCCCATAATGGCAGAGCCAACCATAAGTGAATTTCCCATATTATAACGAGCATCTCCCATATAAACTAAGTTAATGCCTTCAAGCTTTCCAAAATGCTCTCTAATAGTTAAGAAATCGGCTAAAATTTGGGTTGGATGGAACTCATTTGTTAATCCGTTCCAAACAGGAACGCCCGCAAATGCCGCTAAATCTTCAACTATTTCCTGACCAAAGCCTCTATACTCAATACCATCATAAATTCTTCCAAGAACTCTTGCTGTGTCTGCAATACTCTCTTTCTTGCCGATTTGCGAAGCCTTGGGGTCAAGATAGGTTACGCCCATTCCTAAATCATATGCTGCAACCTCAAAACTGCAACGGGTTCTGGTGCTCGTTTTTTCAAAAATCAAAGCAATATTTTTGCCCTCGCAGATTTTATGAGGAATACCTGCTTTTTTCTTATACTTAAATTCTGCCGCCAAATCTAAAAGACATAAAATTTCTTCTTTTGAAAAATCAAGCAGTTTTAAGAAACTTCTACCTTTAAAATCCATAAATTTACTCCTTACAAGCATCAACTAAGATATCAATTGCCCTTTCAAGCAAATCCCAAGGGATATTAAGAGCGGGAAGTAAACGCACCTTGTTCTTTGCCTTGATAACAAGAACACCCTTATCCTGACAAGTTTTTATTACCTCACTAGCATCCTTCTTGGTTTCAATGCCGAGCATCAGCCCTAAACCACTAACGTTTTTAACCCCATCGGCATTAGTTAAACGCTCAAAAATATAATCCGATTTTATATTAACCTCACTAAGCAATTCATCATCAATTCGGCTGATGATATTTATTGCACCCGCACTTGCTACGGGATTTCCGCCAAAGGTTGAACCATGGGAAGACGGAACCAAAGTATCCTTAACCTTATCGCCCAAAAGGGTTGCACCTATCGGCAAACCACCGCCAAGACCCTTTGCAGTTGAAACAATATCAGGTGTTACGCCAAAATTCATATATCCGTAAAGCTTACCTGTTCTGCCGTTTCCTGTTTGCACCTCATCAGCAATAGTTAAGACATCTTGTTCTTTTGCTATCTGGAAAATCTTCTCAACAAACTCTTGTTCAAGAGGCATAACACCGCCCTCACCCTGAACACATTCAAACATAATAGCGGCAACCTTATTGTTTGCAACCTTTTCTAAAAGGTCATCAATATTATTAGCCTCAGCATAGCAAAAACCATCGGTTAAGGGGAGAAAATCATTATGGAAAACTTCCTGACCTGTTGCAGCAAGGGTTGTTATAGTTCTACCGTGAAAGCTGTTTTTAAGGGTGATAATGGTATTATACTCTTTTCCCTTTTTCTCAGCCGCATATTTTCTTGCAACCTTAATAGCACATTC
>CAJGDQ010000016.1 GCA_904502215.1 Clostridiaceae bacterium | reverse complement strand
TTGCCCGCAGAAATCGAAAAAACCGCACAAACTGTTACAAATATTCCGCCCCGTATTAGAATGACAACTCTTTATGCGATTAGTCAGTCCTTAAACGGCCGTGTTGCAAACACCTGCAATCTCTCTGAAGACTGGGTTGGATATTCCACCCGTTACGGAGATTCGGTTGGCGATTTCTCCCCACTTTCAAATCTCACCGTTACCGAGGCCAAAGAAATTGGCTATGTTTTAGGACTTCCGAAAGAATTAGTTGACAAAACCCCTATAGACGGACTTTGCGGGAAAACCGATGAAGAAAATTTAGGCTTTACCTATAAGGAACTTGATATTTATATCAGAACGGGCAAAATTGAGGATATGGCTAAAAAAGAACTCATAGATAAAAAGCATAAAGCCAACCTATTTAAGCTTTCCTTAATGCCAAGCTTTAAGCCTGAAATTTAAGGTTGGAGAAACTATATGAAAAAACAAAACTTTTCTTTTTCGGCTTCTCAGATAATAATGATTAGTTTTTTTGCAGTTATTCTTATTGGAAGCCTCTTGCTTTGCCTTCCGATAAGTTCGGCGAGCGGTGATAGCCTTCCCTTTATCGATGCGCTCTTCACTGCAACAAGCGCCACCTGCGTTACAGGACTTGTAACACTCCCAACCTTTTCCGCTTGGAGCATTTTCGGTCAGGCAGTTATTTTAATTCTCATTCAAATCGGCGGCCTGGGAACCATAACCATTATGGCAGGTATTATGATAGCTCTGAATAAAAAAATGGGCATCGGGGACCGCCTTTTAATACAGGACGCTTTTAACCTCAATTCCCTTTCGGGTCTTGTAAGGTTTGTTAAAAAAGTTTTCGCAGGAACATTTTTAATAGAAACTGCAGGCGCCCTTTTGTATATGACTGTATTTGTGCCTCAGTTTGGATTAAAGGGTATTTGGATTTCGTTTTTTACTGCTATTTCAGCATTTTGCAATGCAGGGTTTGATATTATATCCTCCAACAGTCTTTGTTCTTATGCCGAAAACCCAATTATCAATTTCACAACCTGCGCTTTGATAATCCTCGGCGGCATCGGATATATTGTTATCTGGGATATATTACTCGTTATTAAAAAGCATAAAACAAAAGGCTTAAAATGCTTCCGTTTTTTGAGTTTGCACAGTAAAATTGCCCTTTTTATGACCGCATTACTCATCCTTTCAGGCGCAATTTTGATATTCGTTTTTGAATTTAATAATCCTTTAACCCTTAAAGAACATAATTTATGGGATAAAATCCAGATATCTCTTTTTCAGTCGATAGCAACGAGAACGGCAGGCTTTGCGAGTATCCCTCAAGAAAATTTAACAAATGCCTCTTCTCTTGTTTCAATTCTTCTTATGTTTATAGGCGGCTCCCCTGTTGGAACGGCGGGCGGTATCAAAACAGTTACTTTTTGTATACTTATTTGCTCGGCACACAGCACTATTAAAAACCGAGAAAGAATCAACCTCTTTTCAAGAAGCATTCCAAAGCAAGCAGTTAACAAGGCTCTTGCGGTTTTCAGTATGTCCTTTTTAACTGTTTTGATTTCAACCCTTTTACTTTTGGCATTATCCAATTTCAATTTCCTTGATATTCTATATGAAACGGTTAGTGCAACCGCAACGGTTGGACTGACAAGAAATTTAACCCCCTTACTTGATACCTTGGGTAAAATAATAATTGCCGCAACAATGTATCTTGGAAGAATAGGTCCCATTTCTCTTGCAACCGCCTTTAATATCAGGAAAGAAAATAACCATTTAATTAAAAATCCAACCGAGAATATAAGTGTTGGATAAAGTGAGGAAAAACAAATGAGTATAAATAAATCTTATGCAGTTTTCGGTCTTGGAAGATACGGTCTTGCCGTTGCAAAGGAGCTTGTGAGAAGCGGCGCCGATGTTCTTGCAGTTGATTCAAATGAGGCCGTAGTTAACGATGTTATTGAAGACCTACCCATATGCAAATGCGCCGATGTTACCGACCCCGATGTTATTAAAAACCTTGCTATTTCCAATGTTGATACTGTTATTATCGGTATAGCAAGCAATCTCGAAGCCAGCGTGCTTGCAACTACTCTTTGCAAGGAAGCGGGGGTTAAAACCGTTATCGTTAAATGCGCTAACGAAATGCATCAAAAAATACTTAGTCGAATAGGGGCCGATATGGTTGTTTTCCCCGAAAACGAATCGGGAACAAGACTTGCCAAAAACCTTTTGAGCTCAGGTTTTGTTGATTTGGTTGAGCTTTCAAACGAGGTTTCTATGGTTGAGTTTGAGGTTAAAAAAGATTGGGTTGGAAAAACCCTTTTGGAACTTAATCTTAGAAAAAAACACGCAATCAACGTTATTGCTATAAATAAAGACGGAAAAATAATCGTTGATATAGACCCCGCAAAGCCTTTAGAGGAAAACACAAAACTGATTGTTCTTGCAAATACTTTAAAACTTAATAAACTTTAAAAAAACTTTAAAAAACGGAGCTAAAAAAAGCTCCGTTTTTTACTAATTTATTTTATTTATTTTATGGAATAATAATATTATTGTAGAAATTTTTGAAGTTTTATGTTAAAATATAGAAAACTTTATTTGGAGGTTTTTATTATGAAGAAAAAGAACTTAATATTAATTGCGGTTATTGCCGTAGTAATTGTTTTAACCATCTCGTTAATAGGCTCTTACAATGGACTTGTTGATAAGAGCGAGTCGGTTGTCGAGAAGCAGTCCGAAATATCGGTTCAGCTTCAAAGAAGGGCTGATTTAATCCCTAACTTCGTTGAAAGCATTAAGGGTTACACTAATTATGAGCAAGAAACCTTAACGGCTGTAACCGAGGCCAGAGCAGCCCTTGCAAAAACCAATAATCCCCAAGAACAAGCAGACGCTTCTGCCCAACTTGACGGTGCTATAAACGTATGGGCAAATGCTATAACCGAGGCTTACCCCGAACTTAAGGCTAACGAGCAGTATATCGGTCTTCAGGATGAGCTAGCAGGAACCGAAAACCGAATTTCTCACGCTAGAACTCAGTATAACGAGGTTGCAAAGAAATATAACTCCGAAATCAAAAAATTCCCAAGAAGCCTTATTGCAGGCCTCTTCGGTTTTGAGCCCTTTGAGTATTTTCTTCCCTCAACAGGTGCTGAAAAAGTTCCTCAGGTGAATTTCGAATAATAGCATATGAAAAAAAGAATTTTAAGTATTGCGGCTATTCTTTTGCTCATTTTCTCTCTTTGCAGCTGCGAAACCAAAGAAAAGGCTTTAAAGCCAACCGAAAAATTCTTTGTTAACGATTTCGCAAATGTTATTGATGAAGCCGATGAAAATGACATTTATAGCAGAGCTGTTGCATTGCAGGAAACAACAACCGCTCAGGTTGTTGTTGTAACTGTTGAAGATTTAAACGGCCAGGAGCCTTCTGTGTTCGCAACCAACCTTGCAAATGAATGGCAGCTTGGAACCGATGAAAAGGATAACGGTATTTTAATTTTGCTCGCTAGCGAGGATAGAGAAATTTTTATCGCAGTAGGCAGAGGTCTTGAAGGGGCTTTGCCCGATAGTAAAACAGGCAGAATTATCGACCGTTATGGCATTGAATATCTTAGAGCTGATGATTTTTCAACAGGTCTTACCTCTATTACCAAAGCTATAATAAACGAAACCTATATTGAATACGGCCTCTCGGCAGAGGAAGGCTATATCCCAATAAACCAACTGCCCCAAACTGATAATAGTTCTTATGGCGGCAAGGTTGCGGCCTCTTGGGGCGCTATGATAGTTTGCCTCATTGTTTTCTTCCTGATTTTCGGAAAACGAGGCGGAATGATGCTTTTATTACTCGGTGGCCGAGGCGGTTATCACGGCGGATTTGGCGGTGGTTTCGGCTCGGGTAAGGGCGGCGGCTTTGGAGGATTTTCCGGTGGCGGCGGTTCATTTGGCGGCGGTGGCGCCGGCCGAGGATTTTAATATTTAAGGAGAAATCAAATTGTCCCAAAATTTCAGTGATAAGGATTACGGCGGTTATTTCGAGTCCTTGGAAAAACAACTCAATAAGCCTATTCCTTCTCGCAGGGAAATTTCTAAACAAACACCTCTTGATAAAAAAAGAGGTGTTTATAAGGTTATTCGTTTAAGAAAAAGCGTTGTTGCTGTTTGTTTGGCACTTGTTTTGATTTTAGGGGCTGTTTTTATTGTAACCAATAAAAAACAAATTGCTAAACCCAATCCCCAACAAACCGAAACAGAAGAAGGAAATGAACCAAAATATAAATATGTTCCTATTCTTTTTGCAAATCAAACAACCGCTATTCCATCAACCAATGATGCCCAGAGTGCTATAATTGTTAACCTTAAGCAAAATAAGGTGATAGCCGAAAGGCAAGCTAATAAAAGAATGTTCCCCGCCTCAACCACCAAAATCATGACCCTTTTGGTTGCTGCGGAAAACATTACGGATATGAATGACACGTTTACTATGACCCTAGATATAACCGACCCACTTTATATTGCCGAGGCATCGGTTGCCGGCTTTTTAAACGGCGAAAAGGTTAATATGAAGGATTTGCTTTATGGCTGTATTCTCCCCTCGGGCGCCGATGCGGCAATGGGACTTGCAATAAAGGTTGCCGGCAGTGAAGAGGCGTTTGTTAAACTGATGAATAAAAAGGTAAAGGAATTGGGCCTTGAGAACACCAATTTCACCAATGTTACAGGACTTCACAATGAGCAAAACTATTCCTCTGCCTATGATATGGCATCTATTTTAAAAGCGGCTTTAGAGAATGAAATTTGCCGTGAGGTGCTTTCAACTTATAGGTATACAACAGCCAAAACTCCTCAAAACCCAAATGGAATTGACCTTTCAAGCACCCTTTTTGATTATATGTATGGCACCGAGCCCGAAACAGCCACTATTCTTGGCGGCAAAACAGGCTTTGTTAATGAGTCAGGATATTGCATAGCGTCTTACGGAAAAGCAAATGAAAGCGGTAATGAATATATTGTTGTTACCCTCTCAAACTCTTCAAAATGGCCCGCTTTCCACGGTCAAATAGACCTATATAAACAATTCGCAAAATAAAAATTCGATGAGAATTCATCGAGTTTTTTTGCTAATATAGATTAGTTAAAGCCTTGCTTGATTTGAAGCGATTTTTATGGTATTATTATTTAATAGATGTTAAACAACAAGGAGAGTTGAATTATGTTGCTTTATATAGATCCCGGTACCGGTAGTATGCTTTTCACTATTCTAATAGGTGTTATAGGTGCAAGTATATATTCCTTAAGGATGTTATTTATCAAACTTCGTCAAAAGCTAAGCGGCGGTAAAATTGAAATTAATGATAAAAAAATACCCCTTGTTATTTTTTCAGATAACAAAAGATATTGGAATGTTTTTGATCCCATCTGCCAAGAACTTGATAATAAAGGCGTTGATGTTTTATACCTCACCATGTCGGAGGACGACCCTGCATTTAACTGTTCTTATTCTCATGTTAGAGCCGAATACTTAGGAAGCGAAAACAAGGCATTCGCTCGCCTGAACTTTTTAAATGCAACTATCCTTCTTTCAACAACTCCCGGTCTCGATGTTTATCAATGGAAACGTTCTAAAAATGTTGATTATTATATACACATTCCTCACGCATCGAACGATATAACCTTATACAGAATGTTTGGTATAGATTATTATGATGCTATTTTACTTTCAGGTGATTATCAAATTGAGGATATCAGAGCCCTCGAAAAAATGCGGAATCTTCCCCAAAAAGAATTGCTAAAGGTTGGCATTCCTTATATGGATAAAGCCGCTTTACGTTTAGAGAATAAAAAGCTACCTGAAAACAAAACCAAAACTATTTTATTAGCTCCCACTTGGGGGCCTGCCGCCATTTTTGGTACTTGGGGCGGAAAAATCATTGATGAACTCTTGAAAACTGATTATCATATCATAATTCGCCCTCATCCCCAATCCTTTGATTCCGAAAAAGAACTTTTGGATGGTCTTATGAAAGCTTTTCCAAATTCCGAGCGCATCGAATGGAACAGGGATTCGGATAATTTCGATGTTTTATGCCGTTCCGATATTCTTATTTCGGATTTTTCGGGTGTTATATTTGATTTCTCCCTTGTTCACAATAAACCGGTTATCTATACTAACCCCCGTTTCGACATTAGTGTTTATGATGCTTGGTGGCTTCAAAAACCTTTATGGACTGTTTCCGCCCTCAAAAAACTCGGCCACGAGTTGAACGATGAGAATATAAACAAACTCACGGATATTATAGAAGAGTGCATCGAAAACAGCCAATATCTTAAGCAAATAGAAGAAGTTAAAAAAGAAACCTGGGCTTATCAAAATGAAGGCGCAAAAAGAGTTGCCGATTATTTGATAAGCAAATATGAAGCATTAACTGCTAAAAAAGAGGAAAAATAAAATGACATTTTTTTCAATTCTTGAATCTATATTTATAGGACCTTTAAAGCTTATTTTTGAAATTATTTTTGGAATTGCCAACAACTTCGTTGGTCACCCCGGAATTGCAATAATCTTTTTGAGCCTTGTTATGAATATTTTAGTGCTTCCGCTCTATAAAAGAGCTGATATTATGCAAGAACAAACCAGAGATAAAGAGGCCTCTTTGGAAAAAGGAGTTACCCATATCAAAAAGGCTTTTTCAGGCGATGAAAGAATGATGATTCTTCAAACCTATTATCGCCAAAACAACTATAAACCAACCGATGCTCTAAACGGCTCAGTTTCTCTTTTATTAGAAATTCCTTTCTTTATGGCGGCTTATCAGTTTCTTTCCAACTTGGATATTCTCAACGGGGTATCTTTAGGTCCTATCAAAGACCTAGGTGTTCCGGATGGTCTTATTTCCATAGGCGGTATAACACTTAATCTTTTACCTATTTTAATGACCATTATAAATATTATTTCAAGTTATATCTATCTTAAGGGCTTCCCTCTTAAAACAAAAATTCAGCTATATGGTATGGCGATATTCTTCCTGTTTTTCCTTTATACCTCCCCTGCATGCCTTGTTTTTTATTGGACCCTTAACAATTTATTTTCTCTAATAAAAACCATTTTCTATAAACTTAAAAATCCCGGCAAAATTCTTAATATAATAACCTCAATAGCAGGTATTGGCTTTATTGGTTTAACCTTTATTTATAATACCGATTCAATAAAGAGGAAAATTTTCCTTTTATCTATCGGTCTTTTATTGCAGCTCCCCTTGATTTCATCTTTATTGAAAAATAGACTCCCTGTAAAAATACTTGAAATCAAAACGAAGCCAAATAAAGCTGTCTTCGTTTTAGGCTGCTTATTTATATCCGTTTTAATGGGCTTGCTGATTCCTTCCAACTTCATAGCCGCATCCCCTCAGGAATATGTTGATGTTACTTATTTTTATAATCCCTTATGGTATATTGTTAACACACTTTGTCTTTCCTTTGGCACATTTACAGTTTGGTGTGGGGTTTTCTATTGGATTTCAAACCAAAAAGGCAAGGTTATATTTGAAAGAATTATTTGGATTTTAGCCGCAATTATGCTTGTTAACTATCTCTTCTTTGGAACAAATCTCGGCATCATTTCGGCCTCGCTGCAATTTGAAAAAGGAATGGTGTTTGCCTTGGGCGAGCATCTGATAAATGCGGGCATTATCTTAATCCTTGCCGCTCTTCTTTATTTTGTTATTAAAAAATGGCAAAAGGCTCTTCCCTTGGTTTTGGTGGTTGCTATAATCGCTGTTAGCGGTATGTCAGCAATAAATATTTCAACTGCGAACAAATCAGTTAATCAAATCAGCGTAGAGCAGAATGACCAATCTGTCCCCTCAATCAAACTTAGCAAAACAAATAAAAATGTTGTTGTTATTATGCTTGATAGAGCACTTGGCAGTTATGTTCCTTACATATTTAACGAAAAGCCCGAGCTTAAGGAAAAATTCTCTGGATTTACTTATTATGACAATGTTATTTCTTACGGTCCCTTCACTAATTTCGGAGTTCCCGCGCTTTATGGCGGATATGAATATACTCCAAAAAGTATGAATGAGCGTTCTGAAAAATCATTATCCGAAAAGCACAACGAAGCTTTGAAGCTTATGCCAACCCTGTTTTCTCAGAATGGATATAACGTCACATTTTGTGACCCAACTTATGCCGGTTACCAATGGATTTCTGATTTAACCATATTTGATGATATTCCAAACACAAAGGCATATAAAACAAATGGAAAATTTGGGGAAATTAAGCATAAAAAAGCTGTTATAGATAATAATCTTCGCAACTTCTTCTGTTTCAGTTTTATGAAAACAATGCCAACCTCAATCCAGCCATTAATATATAACTCCGGCAAATATCATCAGCTAGTAACGCCTGAGTCTCAGTCGGTTTATTCAACACAATCCATAAACAGCAAGACAACCGCATCAGGTATCAGTGCTACCTTTATGAACTCCTACAATGTTTTAACGGGACTTCCTAATATAACCTCAGCCGAGGAAAACGAAAAAGGCACTTTCTTGTTGTTAACAAACGACACAACACACGAGCCCATGCTCTTGCAAACCCCCGATTATGTTCCTTCAAACAATGTTGATATTTCCGATTATTACATTAAAAACGCTGATAAATTCACGATCAACGGCAAACAGTTAACACTTGATGATTCTTATAAAATTATTCAATATCAAGCAAATGTTGCTGCCTTTATTCAAGTTGCAAATTGGTTGGATTATTTAAGAGAAATAGATGTTTATGATAACACCCGTATTATTTTAGTATCTGACCACGGCTGTGCCGGTACCTACTTTGATAACTTCATTATGGATGATGGCTCTAATAAATTAAAAAATACCGAGCACTATTTCCCCTTACTTATGGTTAAGGATTTTGATTCCTCCAAAGAAATTTCAACCTCGAATGAATTTATGACCAATGCCGATGTTCCATACCTTGCAACCAAAGGTATTATTTCAAATCCCAAAAATCCCTTTACAGGAAATAGTATAACTCCTGATGCTAAAAACGGAAAACAATATATTATTGTTTCTAATAACTGGGATATAAACAATAACTCAGGCAACACATTTACTCCATCCCTTTGGGCAAGCGTTGAGAAAAATATTTGGAATAAATCAAATTGGAAATTCTCAGAAAAGGAAGCAGTTAATCCAATAGATGTTTTAAAATAATAAAAACTCGATAAGAAATGAAGTGAAATAAATGCAAAGTATTGGCAAAAGAATATTTGCTTTCTTAAACTATCCGAGAACGTTTCCTGTTTATTTGTGCATTATGTTTTCCAAACAAAAACATTTAATTAAAGCGGATATTGCCCGTTGGAATGAAATTGACAATGTGAATTTCGGCTTGTTCGAATCACTTAATTGGTATCTTACATATAAAAAAGAATTCCGCAATCTTATTCAACATCGTTTCAAGCATCCATCATACTCAGTTGCAGCCTTGTTGCATTTCGCAATTTGCCGTATTTTGTGGAAACCTCTCGAATCCTTGTATATTTATACAACCGATATCGGCGGTGGTTTATATATACAACATGGTTTTGCAACCATTATAAGCGCCAAAAAAATCGGTAAAAACTGTCGGATATATCAGCAAGTAACCATCGGCTATAAAAAAGACCTTTCCCCCGTTTTAGAGGATAATGTTTCGGTTACCTGCGGCGCAAAGGTTCTCGGCGGTATAACTATGCAAGAAAACAGCCTGGCGGCTGCCGGTGCTGTTGTTGTTCAGGATGTTCCCAAAAATGCAATTGTCGGCGGCATCCCCGCCAAAATCCTCGGCTTTAAAGATGAAAACGATTTAGGATTTCAAGGATAAAACTTTCGCAAATCATCTATCCAAAATCGCAGAAAATAGTGAAGAGGTAATAGGTAATAAGTAAAAAATCCAAGAACATAAAGTCCTTGGATTTTTTAGTTGAAGTATTCATAACCAACCTCAAATGCGAGGTGAAAATTATAAAAAAGAAGAACCTCAGCACGCGAATTGCGTGTCGAGGCTCTCGATTGGTCTGAGTAGCGTTATAGTAATCAAGCGTAAACCCGCATAAATACTAGGTTTTTTGCAGTCAAAAACAGTACATATCCTCTGATTACTATATATTTACGCACAAAGAAATTCGATGTTTACGCAAGAAAAAAAGAATGTGAGAAATTGTTAGCGGTGATGATAAAGGTGAAGAAAGAGGAGATTAAAACTGAAAAAGGAAAGAATTAAAACCGCACCTATTATAAATAATGTGGTTTTGATAAATAATTTATAATACTCTTAATGCGAAAATCTACGACGTTTGGATTTTTTGCGATATGGTTTACAAGGAAGAATGGAAGCAATATTACCTAAGATGGTAATGTTCTTAATTGCTATTGCCTTTAGTGCACTTTCGTTAGAATCAAATTGAACAAAAGCATATCCGGCAAATTTTGAGGTTTCTTTGTTTACAGGCATTTTTATTTCTGTAACCGTACCAAATAGTGACATTTCTTTTTTTAATTCTTCATTAGTTAATTGCTCGGGCAATCCATATACATATATCCTATTTGGGATATTTTCAGTATGTGAAATTTTCTCAGGAGTTACAACCTTAAAGCGGGCAACGTCTTGCTTAGCACATTTTGATTTTTTAGCTATCAATGTAGCTTCAAAAGAAGTACGTATTTCTTTTAAAATATTTCTTACGCGTAATGTTGTAACTGTTTTATCATATAAATCTCTATCTTGTGCACCTAAAACAGCATATATCATATTTGGTGATATTTCTCTGCCATTAATTCCAGCTACAATTATTCTTTTTTGGTATAAATCTAAGTCGAGTTCTTTAAATAAATCTAACCACATTAGTTCATTTTGTGTATATACGGAGTTATGGGTCATTGATAAATAAAAACGTTTCTGTTTTGATTCTATCAACGGGGCTGCTAATTCTTGTGAGCGTAGCAAATCAAAAATTCTACGTATTCCTTCACCTAATTCGCGCATATAATTGTTTTCACGCAATACCCTCGCAATGTATACATTGCGAGATTCATGTGCACCAGTTTCCCGTATTAAATCGTCTAAAGATACGGAAGAAAGTAGTTCGCCAGGACTCTCAAACACTAGTTTGCTATTAAAAATACATATAGTAATGGGATTGCTGATAGAGTAATCCCTATGAGCAATTGCATTTACCAAGGCCTCTCTACAAGCGTTTTCCGGAAATGAAAACGTTTGCTCGAATTTTGCGTTAATATCAAATATAGTTTTTTGCGAAAGGAAAGGTCTTAGTTGTTCCCAACCATTGATAAGAAGTTCGAAAATATTTCCAGTAACAATACTGTCTGATATAACATTATATCTTTCGCCTGATAAAATTTCTTCTCCGGATATTTTTAATATGCGTATTTGGCTGTATGGAAACCATTTAACTATATCCTTAGCAAATAGTAAAAGCGCGGCCCTTCTTAAACGTAGTCCATGCAAACCGTATTCAGCCAAATTGACTTGTTGTAAATATTGTTCCGGAGACATGCCTTTTAATAGTTTGTCTGCGACTTGTTGAACTAATACTAAATCTAAATCATTTACTGTTGCACCGTCTACAAATGTTCTATCATATTCTCTTGATTGTAGTTCAAGTCTTTCAAACTCGATTTTTTCAACCGAAGCAGGCATGCTAGATTTGTCCTGCCTTTTCATACAACGACCATCAGGCAACTGAAAAATTTTATCTAAACTTTTAGAAACACTGAAAAACAATACTTTTTTGTCATTTATTGTTACAATAGAATCATGTTGTAGCAATAAACCAGTAGAGTCTAAAATATGGGTTTTAGGTGCGTTTCTCATAACTTCTATATCTTCATCATTATGTGGAATTCCAGTTATAGTACCATCATCTTCAACGCCAATAAAAACCTCTCCACCATCTGCATTAGCGAAAGCTACTAAAGCTTCGCCAATTTCACGACAAATATGAGTAGTGTTACGAGGGGTTTTGTGCCCTGGTTTACCTTCTAGTGCTGTTTTAAATTCTCTAAAGTGGGACTCACCTAGACTAATAGAATTTTTAACTCTTTGTAATATTGTTAGCATATCTTTCATATTTTTTCTCCTAATATTGCTATGATTCTTTTTTATTTTACCACCAAGCAGTTAAAGTGTCGTCGTTTTGATATTCTACAGTATATCCTAAAGTTTCTAGAATTGCACCTAAATCTTCAGTTCCATATTTAGTATCAAAATAATCAAAAACATCTTCCTTGTTATCCTTATGAATTTCAGACCATTCGTAATTTCCAATAAGATAGAGCATTAGTGATTTTTCTGCGGCTTCTAATGGATATTCTGCAACAATATTAAAGATTTCATCTTTATTATCACATAACGAAATATCAGCAGTGGCAATCGAATATTGGTATATATCTAAAACTTTGAGATTAACAAAAAATTCTGGAACACTCCAATTATTAATGTCTTTAGTAATATTAGTGGAGTTGAAATTGATTGTTTGTAATTCTGCTATGTGTTTGCAAATATCTTGCTTAACTTCGTTAGAGAAACTATCATATATGTTATACCAATTTTCAGACAATGTATTTTCAAGCTTGCCTTCAATACTTGTTAACGTATACCAATCTGCAAGTGAATTTACAGAGTAATATTTATCACCTAAGCCATAATTAAAATTTGTATTTAAGGCAGTATAATTTTCGCTTTTTAAGCTTTTATACATTTTGCTTAAATAATCAACACTAATAGCATAGTTTAAGTTTTGTGCATCATCAGCATTATATCCAGCATAAGTAACGCCAATAACTTTGTTGAATTTGTTTAATAAAACACCACCGCTACTGCCAGGGGAAATGGGTGCAGTTATTCTTATTTCATAATCATGGTCAGCATTGCTGATAATACCTGTTGAAACAGTGTTTAATTCGCCCTTAGGACTACCGATTGCTGTTACAGAATCTCCTGCTTTTAAATGTGCAGTGTTCCCTATAGAGATAGGTTTAAACTTAAAATCTCCACTTAGTATCGCTAGGTCGTGTTCTTCATTGAAAATTAAAATATCATTGATAGGATATTCTTTATTTTCGTCAGTGATGATTTTAATTTTATAGGCACCTTCAATTACATGAAAATTTGTTACTATGTAATTTGATTTATATGTACAAAAACCACTGCCTGTAGAAATTTGATTATTATATTTATCATAAACCTCAATCATAACAACGGAATCTTTAATTGATTCTATATTTTTAGGTGCGAAAATTATTAAAGACAAAATTGCAAAAACAATTACTAATAAAAAAATCAGTATTATTTTGCTTTTTAAATTCTTCTTTCTAGTGTTTGTGTTTTCCATAGCATCACTTCCGCTAAAATTATAACATATCGGCTTTTACAAATCAATATAATAAGAAAATTCAAACTCAACTCAAAGGTTGAATTTGAAATTTTGGCCGGGATAGCAATATAGTAATCAAATGGAAAACCATTTTTAATGAATAATGAATATCGAATAATGGAGAATGTGAAAAACGTTTATAAAAAGAAAAATCCAAACCCGACAAATAGTCGAATTTGGATTTTTGGTCGAGGTGACAGGGCTCGAACCTGCGGCATCTAGTTCCCAAAACTAGTGCGCTACCAACTGCGCCACACCTCGATATTAAATTGTTATAAAAAACTACTTGCAAACAAGTTTATAACGTTTTGGTAACCCTCTTGCGGTGCCCGAAATTTATTACTGCTTGGAGCGCAGATAAATTTCGACCGCGGCGCTTCGTTTTGCTCACTTGCTCTCACACTGTGAGCGCTCGCAACCTCACCCAAAACTAGTGCGCTTCCTGTTGCAACTATGGCTCTGTCATTGCGATTGTAAATCGCTTGCCAATCGCTAAGTTGCTGCCACTCCTTATTCCTCGCTGCATCCGCCACCGGCGGCGCTCGGAAACGTCCCCAACTGCGCCACACCTCGAATTTTAGCACCTAACTATTATATACTAAAGAATTTCTTTTGTCAATTAAAAATATAACTCAAAATTCAAAATAATTAATTTTGTTTCAACAAATCGATTTTGAGTTTAACATAATTATTAGCGGTTTTGAATTAACCGTTTAAATATCTTTTGCTTGTTAGATATATTATCAACTCATGTAAAGAACCAACACCGCTTATAACACAAATAAGCCAACACAGAGGTACTGCAAAGGGTAACAACAAAATGAAGGGTATTGCAAATACACAGGCGCCTGTAATTTTATTCAGAAAGGAATGGGTTGAAGCAAAGCGATGAAACTTAACAGCAGCTGTAATGTACGCCGCTAAGCGAAGGCAAATAACCAATGCCACCGCATACCAAATAATTTTTGGTAGTCTGACCCA
>CAJGDQ010000015.1 GCA_904502215.1 Clostridiaceae bacterium | reverse complement strand
TTGAAAGGCAGTAAAAATGGCTAAATATTTACTATGTAAAACCGATAAGAACGCCCTATCTTATAAATGCGGTGAAAAAATTGTTTTCTTGATTTCAGCAAGAGAAAACGCAATGGATATTTCTTGCGATAAAATCCACTGGAGACTATGGACTGATGACGGCGGTTTTTTTGAAGGCGAAGGCAAATCCGAGCCGAATAAGCCCTTAAGGGTTGAGGTTGTTTTAAACCGCCCTGGCTTTGCTCATATCTTTTGCGAATGTTATACTCCTGACGGAAAGCTCGATACCTCTATTGATACAGTGGACGCCTCCGCAGGCGCCGAAATTGAAAAGCTTTCTTATTGCGATACCGTCCCTGAGGATTTCGATGAATATTGGGGCGAAATCGAAAAGCAAATCGAAGCCTTCACCCCCGAAATCGTGAAATGGGACGAGGTTGACAGCAAAGAAGGCTTTAAAACCTATGATGTTCGCATAACAACCCCTATCGACTCTTTGGCTTCGGGATATATATCCATACCCGAAAAAAAGGGCACTTTTCCGATGATGGTTGGATTTCAGGGTTGTAGTCTTGGCGGAGCTTATAAAAGCCATATCGATAATACCATATCCGCCGTTTTCAATGCTCACGGCTTTGAAAATCATCTTGATAAAGAAGAGCTTGAGAAAAAATATCCTCATCTTTATGATTATGGTTTTAACGAAGAAGAGAACGCTTCAAACAAAACAACATATTTCCGCAATATGATGATAAGAAACCTTGCCGCTGTTAAGTTTTTAAAGACTCTGCCCCAATGGAACAAGGAAGGCTTTATGGCAACGGGCGGCAGTCAGGGAGCGCTACAAGCAACAACCGTTGCAGCGCACGACAAGGATATAACCTTCCTTGAAATTTTCATCCCTTGGTTTTGTAATCTAAATGCCGTTGGTTGCGGTTATATGGATGGCTGGCGCCCGAAGTTTGCCGAGGGGCTTCGCTATTTCGATACAGTAGCCCAAGGCACCAGGGTTAAATGCCCAACCAGGATAACCGCTTATCTTGGTGATTCCTGTTGCCCTGCTTCAACTGTAACCACCCTTTATAACTCAATGACCTGCCCTAAAATTTTAAATTTCTTCCAAGCAGGAACTCACACGGCAAGACCTGCCGAGCCTGAGAAATTTTCTTTCTTCTCAGATAACGAAAACCCCGATAACGAGGTAATTCTCGGCAAATACCGCCATTTCAAAGGCAACGAGTATGAAGTTATCGGCAAGGCTTATGACAGCGAAACAATGGAAGAAATGATTATTTATAAAGCTCTTTACGGCGAGGGCGAAACCTGGGTTCGACCCAAAACTATGTTTAATGAATTCACCGAGAAAAACTGCCTTGCAGTTAAGCGATTTACCAAAATCTAAAAGGATGGGAGCCAAAAACTCCCATCCTTATTTTTATCTGCTTTACAAAAGCAAAAAGTATGGTATACTTAAATATATAAAAATATAAAATATATCTATATTTGTTAACAATTTTATGGTAAAATTAGTTTAATACTTTTTAAGAGGTAATTATATGAGTTTATTGAAAGCCCTTTTCGGCAATTACAGCGAAAAAGAATTAAAGCGCATTATGCCGCTTCAAAATAAGGTTTTAAGTCTTGAAGAGGAATACCGCTCCCTTTCAGACGAAGAACTTAAACACAAAACGGTTGAATTTAAGGAACGTCTTTCAAACGGCGAAACCCTTGATGATATTCTTCCCGAGGCCTTTGCCGCTTGCAGAGAGGCGGGCGATAGAGTTCTTGGTATGCGCCACTTCCCTGTTCAGATTATCGGCGGTATCATTTTGCACCAAGGCCGAATTGCCGAAATGAGAACCGGTGAAGGTAAAACATTAGTTGCAACCCTTCCGGCATACCTCAACGCCCTTTCGGGCAAAGGCGTTCATATAGTAACAGTTAACGATTACCTTGCCAAGAGAGATAGTGAATGGATGGGCAAGCTATATCGTTTTATGGGTCTCAGCGTTGGCCTTATTGTTCACGGTATGGATAAGGAAGAAAAGCAAAAGGCATATAACGCCGATATCACATACTGCACCAATAATGAACTCGGCTTTGATTATCTTAGAGATAATATGGTTATTTATAAAGAGCAAAAGGTTCAAAGAGAGCATAATTTTGCTATCGTTGATGAGGTTGACTCCATTCTCATAGACGAAGCGAGAACCCCCTTGATTATTTCGGGTCAAAGCGATAAATCAACCGACCTTTACAGCCGTGCCAACAACTTTGCCCGTTCTCTTAAGATGACCAAGGTTAAGGAAATGGACGACAAGGCAAGCGATGAGGTTACCAATTACGAGGGCGACTGTGTTATTGATGAAAAGGCTCGCACCGTAACCCTAACCCCAGCGGGCGTTAAGAAGGCTGAAACCTATTTTGATATAGAAAACCTTAACGATAGCGAAAATATTGCCATTGCTCACCACGTTAATCAGGCAATTCGCGCTTATGGTATTATGAAGCGTGATGTTGACTATGTTGTTAAAGATGGCGAGGTTATAATTGTTGATGAGTTCACGGGCCGCCTTATGTATGGCAGGCGCTATAACGAGGGACTTCATCAGGCTATCGAGGCTAAAGAGGGGGTTAAGGTGGCAAGAGAATCCAAAACACTTGCCACCATCACATTCCAAAACTTCTTCCGCCTTTATAATAAGCTTTCGGGTATGACCGGAACTGCCATGACCGAGGAAGAGGAATTTCAGCAAATCTATAAGCTCGATGTTATTGAAATTCCAACAAATAAACCCCTTGCCAGAATTGATGAAAACGATGTTGTTTATAAAACCGAAAAAGCAAAATTCAATGCCGTTATCGATAAAATAATCGAATGCAATAAAAAAGGTCAGCCCGTTCTCGTTGGCACTGTTACCATTGAAAAATCCGAGCTTTTATCGGCAATGCTCAAAAGAAAAGGCATAAAACACAATGTTTTAAACGCTAAGCACCACGAAAAAGAGGCTGAAATCATAGCTCAGGCAGGAAAGCTCGGCGCTGTTACTATCGCTACTAATATGGCAGGACGAGGCACCGATATTATGCTTGGTGGTAATGCCGAGTATCTCGCAAAGGCCGCCCTTCGCCACGATGGACTAAGCGAAGAAATGATAGCCGAGGCAACAGGCTTTGCCGAAACTGATGATAAGGATATCATTGAGGCCAGAGAAAAATATAAGGAATATTATGATGGCTTCAAGGCCCAAATTGCTCCCGAGGCTGAGGCTGTAAGAAATGTCGGCGGTCTTGCCATCATCGGCACCGAGCGCCACGATTCAAGAAGAATTGACAATCAGCTTAGAGGCCGTGCAGGCCGTCAAGGCGACCCCGGTAACACTCAGTTCTTTGTATCCTTAGAGGATGACCTTATGCGCCTTTTCGGAGGCGAAAGGATTTCAACCCTTATGGACACTTTAAGGGTTGAAGAGAATATGCCTCTTGAAAGTTCTATGCTCTCCCGAACTATTGAGGGTGCTCAAAAGAAAAAAGAGGGTATGAACTTCGCTATTAGAAAGAACGTTCTCCAGTATGACGATGTTATGAACAAACAGCGTGAGCTTATCTATACTCAAAGAAACAGGGTTCTTGATGGCGAGGATATCAAGGAAACCGTTATCAAGATGATTGATGACACTATTGATGCTTACTGCTCTATTTTCTTGGCCGATGATACCGTTCACGATAACTGGGATTTAAACGGACTCAGAGAATATTTCCTCGGCTGGATAACAACTCCCGATGACCTCAAGTTCTCACCCGAAAAGCTTGGCAACACCTCAAGAGAAGAGGTTGCAAAAAGCCTTAAAGCAAAGGCTCTCGAACATTATGAAGCAAGAGAAAAAGCCTTTGGTAATGAGCTTATGAGAGAAATTGAGAGGGTTATGCTTCTAAGAAGCGTTGATACCAACTGGATGGACCATATTGATAATATGGACCAATTAAGGCAAGGAATCGGACTTCGAGCCTACGGTCAGCACGACCCTGTTATCGAATATAGGAATGATAGCTTCGATATGTTTGAAGCTATGACAAATACCATAAGAGAGCAAACCTCAAAGCTTGTTTTAACCGTTGTTCCGAAATCCAACCAAGAGGTTAAAAGAGAGAAGGTTGCCGAGGAAACTGGCACCGGCGATAAGCCTTTAACTGTTAAGGGTAAAGGCGTTGTTGGCAAGAATGCCCTTTGTCCTTGTGGTAGCGGAAAGAAATATAAACGCTGTTGCGGAAAGGACATTGATTAGAATTGAATAAGGTTTTGCTTCATTGTTGCTGTGCTCCTTGCTCGGTATCCTGCATCCAGCCTTTAAAGGATGAGGGTTTTGAAGCCGTTGGATTTTGGTTTAATCCAAATATCCATCCTTTTAAGGAATATGAGGCGAGAAGAGATTGCCTTATAGATTATGCAAAGGAAATCAACCTGCCTCTTATCATAAAGGAAGATTACGGGCTTCGTTCTTTCACAAAGGCTGTGGCTGATGATATAGAGGGCCGCTGCGTTTATTGTTATGAACACCGATTGGAAGAAACGGCAAAATATGCCGCCAAAAATGGCTTTTCCTCCTTTACCTCTACCCTTTTCTCTTCTCTTTATCAAAACCACGAGATGATGAAGGCGGCAGCCGAAAAATATGCTGAAAAATATGGGGTTAAATTTCTATATAGAGATTTTAGACCAAATTTCAGAGAGGGCAACCAAAAAGCTCGAGAAATGGGGCTCTATATGCAAAAATACTGCGGTTGTATTTTCTCAGAGGAAGACCGCTATAAAAAACAAATAGAAAAAGATAAAGAAAAATATGCATTATAAAAAGCTCCCTTTCGGGAGCTTTTTATATTTCAACTATTATCGGCATTATGCCTTGCTCGGTTATATCTATAACCGCATAAGATGGTTTTTTGAAATCTCTCGGCTGAGAGCAGGAGCCGGGATTCACAATATATATCCCATCCTCATATAATATTTGTGAGACATGGGTATGGCCGTATAGCACTATTTTACTGCCGTTTTGCTTGGCAGCTTCTAAAAGTCTTTCGGTGCCATATTTAACGCCGAAAGTATGCCCGTGGGTATAAAGGATTTTAACTCCATTTATAATCTCAAGCGAAACGGTTGGCAATAGGGAACCGAAATCGCAGTTACCCGATACGGCGAAAAATCTTTTTTCGGGATATAAAAATTCAAAATCTTCTATATCCGAAGCGTTATCGCCAAGAAAAAATACATATTTTGCTTCCGGTTGGGCGGCAAGAATTTTATCTATAACAGCCGTTCTTTTATGAGAATCGGAAATAACCAAAATCCGCAACACAAAAACCTCTATTCTAAAAATAATTTATCTACATATTATATATTAATGGATATAGGAGGAAATTTCAATGGATAATATAAACCCCAATATGTCAAACGAGGAAAAAGAAAAGCTTATAAACTCCCTTTCAAAAGAGGATAAAGCTAAGCTCAATGAGGTTTTAAATGATAAAGAAAAGCTTAACGATATTTTAAAAAGCCCTATGGCAAAGGCTCTTATGAAACAGTTTTTAAAGGGAGGAAAAAATGGATGATATAAGCCAAAAGCTTGCCGGCATATTGAATGACCCCGAGAGTATGGAAAGGGTTAGGAAAATGGCCGAAAGCATTTTAGGAGAGGAAGAAGAAAGCCCTCCCCAAGATAACTCCTTCTTTGATGGGATTAATCCTCAGGAACTAAATACCATTATGAGCCTTATCGGAAAATTCAACTCCTCAGTCAACGACCCCAGAGCTAATCTTCTGAACGCTTTAAAGCCTCACCTAAGCGAACCGAGAAGAGAAAAGGTTGATACCGCCATAAAACTGCTTAAAATTATAGAATTATTCCCTCTTTTAAAGGAAAGCGGAATTCTAAGGTTGTGATAACTTGAATCAAAATGAATTTGAAGCAAAAAGAAAAGAGGCAGCCTTAAAAATGCTTGAAATGAATTCAAAACGAAAGGAAGAACCGCCCTTAAAACAAAAAGAGCAACTGCCTTTCGAAATTCCTTTTTTAAATGGCATTTTAAAGGACGGTGATTCTTCTTTAATTATCGGGCTTTTGCTTATCTTAATGAGCGAAAAGGCTGACAAGCTGCTCCTTTTCGCACTTATCTATATTCTAATGTAAAAAGCCGAGGTAAAACCTCGGCTTTTAATTATTTAAAGAAATTATAAATTCCTATTGCGAAGAAGACGAAAATAACAATCGGGAGAATATAGGTGAGATATCCTCTCATCCAGTTCTTAACCTTAAGACCTTTTCCGGTGTTAGCCTCTTCTTTGAAGTTGTTCCAACCCCAACCGCCTTTTTTAAGGGTGCAGAAAAGAACAAATATAAGCGAGCCTAAGGGAAGCAATACATTGCTTACAATAAAGTCCTCTAAATCGAGAACACTGGTAGCAGCTCCGAAATTAACAAGTCCCGACAAAACATTGAAGCCTAAAATACAAGGCATTGATAGCAAGAACATTGCTATTCCGTTTATAAGGCAAGCTTTCTTTCTGCTCCACTCAAAAATATCCATTGTGCAGGAAATGATATTTTCAAATACCGCAAGAATGGTTGATAAAGCCGCAAAGCTTAAGAAAACGAAGAACAAGCCGCCCCAAAGTCTTCCAAGAGGTAGGTTATTGAAGATGTTGGGAAGTGTTATAAAGATGAGGGGTGGGCCTGCTTGAACCTCAACGCCATATGCAGAGCAAGCAGGGAAAATAATAAAGCCTGAGCACAAAGCAACAAAGGTATCAAGAGCTGCGATATTAACCGATTCGCCAAGCAAAGCTCTATCCTTACCGATATAGCTTCCAAAAATTGCCATAGAGCCGATACCAAGGCTTAGGGTAAAGAAGGACTGACTCATAGCTCCAACTATAACATTTCCAAGGCCTACCTCTTTAACCTTGTTGATATCGGGTTTAAGATAAAAAGCAAGACCTTCAGCGCCACCTTCCATAGTTGCGCTGTTAACTGCTAAAATAACCATTATCGCAAGAAGGGCGAGCATCATATATTTCGTTACCCTTTCAATACCCTTTTGAAGACTAAAAGAGCAAACAACAAATCCGAACACAACAACTATTCCCATATAAATAGTAAGCTTTACAGGGTCGGCTAAAACATTATCGAAATGATTTGCAACACCCGAAGCATCAAGGCCTTCGAATTTGCCCGAAACAGTATCAACAAAGTAACGAAGCATCCAACCCGAAACGGTTGTATAAAACATCATAAGAAGATAGTTGCCCGCAACTGCGCCCCAAGAATGAGCACGCCATTTCTTATCATTCGGCACTAAAACATTATACATTTTAGCAGGGCTTTTTTGACTGGCTCTACCTGTTGCAAATTCCATCGTCATAACAGGGATTCCCATAATAACGAGGAATATAAGATAAATCAAAACGAATATACCGCCGCCATACTGACCTGCCATATAAGGAAATTTCCAAACATTTCCAATACCTATTGCGCAGCCTGCACTAAGCAAAATAAAGCCTAATCGACTGCCTAACTTTTCTCTTGCCATAATAAGCCTCCAAACTTTCTTTTTTATATAATACTTTATTTTTAATCTTTTTTCAATATTTTTATAAAATTTTAACCTTTCTTATTCATCTATACTTTTGCGATTTTAAAATGGTAACCACAAAACATTAACACCGTATATCCTAGGACATACGGTGCTTATATTATGCATTTTTTATTTTTGCAAAAGCTTGAGCAATATTGAGGATATGGTCCCCTATTCTTTCAAAATCGGTGAGCAGTTCAGAATAAAGAATGCAGGCTTCTTCTGAACATTCCCCTTTTCTCATTCTTTCAAGATGGCGTTCTCTGTAACGATTTGTCATCTCATCCATTTGTTCTTCAAGCTCCTCAACCTCGAAAAGCCAGTTTATTCTTTCTTTATCTTTATCAAGGGCGGTTTTTAGAGCCAACTCGGTTATTTGTTGCATCTCTGCAATTTCCTCTTTAGCACCCTTTGAAAACTCTATCGATTTATTTTTTATAACCTCAGTATAGCCTGCAATATTAAGAGCGTGGTCGCCAATTCGCTCGGCATTACCCGTTATCAGAAAATACTGTTCAATCTCTGCAACATTCTGCTTATTGTTGTTATGAACAAGAATTTTTGAAATATATTGCGAAATCTCCTTATTAAGCTTATCGAGTGTCTCCTCTTGTTCGGTTATCATCTTCAGAGCTTTTGTATCGCTTTCAAGCACGGCGCCGTAAGCTCTGTTAACATTAGCTCTCGAAATTTCCACCATCTTGCCTATTTCTTGCTTAAGCAAATCGGTATGAACAGCGATTGCTCCAAGACTTATACTGCCTCTGCGAAACTCATCCGAAAGCGAAAAGTGGTTTGCCTCTTCCCTTTCGGGCAAAATCTTCTCTGCAAGCTTTGCTAAATAAGTGCCAAAAGGTAACAAGAGAATTGTGGTTGTTATATTGAAAATCGTGTGCATATTTGCAATTTGTTTTGACATATCCCCTGGGGTTATACTGCCTACCCAATCGGTAACGGGGAGTAAAAGACAAGCCACTGTAAAAACTGTTGTTCCTATAAGATTAAAGAGCAAGTGAATAACGGTTGTTCTTTTTGCTGCTCTGTTTGTTCCAATCGAGGCTAAAACTGCGGTAATGCAGGTGCCTATGTTTTGACCAAAAAGCACAAACACTGCGCTTTTGAAATCTATAAGTCCTGTTATAGCCAAGGCCTGCAAAATACCAACCGATGCCGATGAGGACTGAATTATTGCTGTGAAAACCATACCCGCAAGTATTCCCAGAACGGGGTTTGAAAACTTGGTCATAAGTTCAACAAACACTTCTGATTCTCTTAAGGGCACCATCGCATCACTCATCATTCCCATTCCTATAAATAGAACGCCAAGTCCTGCAAGAATTTTGCCATAGTGATGAGCCTTTGGCGCTTTAAGAAAAACCACAAGGGCAACACCTATAAAAGCAAACAAGGGTGCTAACATTCCAACATCAAGCGCTATTAACTGACCTGTTATGGTTGTGCCGATATTGGCACCCATTATAATCCATACCGCTTGCTTTAAGGTCATCATGCCCGAATTCACAAAGCCAACAACCATAACCGTTGTTGCTGATGAAGACTGAATTATCGCTGTTATTCCCGCACCAACTGCAACCCCTAAAAATCTGTTTGAGGTTAATTTTTCTAAAATCCTTTTCATTCTGTTGCCGGCGGCATCCTCAAGTCCGTCACTCATCATTTGCATTCCGTAAAGGAATAACGCAAGGCCGCCTAATAATCCTAAAATTTCTACTGTTCCCATTTCATTTTCTCCTTTCTTTTCTCAACGAGAATATTATACCCATTGACAAAACATATGTAAAATAGTATAATTTTATAAAGTTCATATAATTTTGGTTATGAGGTAAATTATGACTATAAGGCATTTAAAGGTTTTTATCACCGTTTGCAAGCACGGCAGTATGACAAAGGCGGCCGAGGAGCTTTTTATCGCTCAGCCTGCCGTTAGTAATACTATTTCCGAAATTGAAAAAAATTATAATGTTGTTTTATTTGACCGCATAAACAAACGTCTTCACTTAACTGAGGAAGGCAAAAATCTTTACATAAAGGCTCAGGAGGTTATCAGCTCCTTTGAGGAATTTGAAGAACAGGCTCAAAACTCTTCTTTGAAACCGATTTTAAAAATCGGCTCTTCACTTACTATCGGCAAGCAGCAAATGCCAAGACTTATCCGTTCTATAAAGGAAAACTTTAATGTTGATATTCAAATTTCTGTTAACCAAACCTCTATTATTGAAGATAAGATTCTAAACGGACTACTTGATTTTGGCTTTATTCAGGGCAGACCTTCCAACCAGAGTATCGCTTCAAGGCTTATCGATACCAACACCCTTATCGCCGCTTGCGGAAGAAATTATGAAATGCCCGAAACCGTAACTCTTAAGGAGCTTTGCCAATATGATTTGCTGCTCCGAGAAGATGAAAGTGTTTCAAGGGAGTTTTTGGACCATATTTTCGCACTTGAAAATTTAAGCGTTACTCCTGTTATGGAATCTATAAGTAACCAAGCACTTATTTCCGCAGCCGTTCAAAATTTGGGGGTTACGGTTTTGCCTGAAGCTTTGCTTAGAAGACGACTCGAAAACGGAACGCTTAGAAAAATCACCGTTTCGGATTATGAGTTTACAAGAAATTCATATATCATTTATCATAAAAACAAAACCTTTGGCTCGGTTAAAAAGGAAATTTTTGATTTTTGCTATAAAACTTATAGAAAATAATTTTGACATATCTCTATTTTGGTTCTATAATAATATTTATTAATTTTATTCGAGGGTGCTATGAAATACGAAGCAATACTTTTTGATTTAGACGGAACTCTGCTTCCAATGGATAACGATAAATTTACCAAGGGATATTTTAGTCTGCTTGCGAAGGCCGTGGCCCATCTTGGATATACTCCCGATACTTTGATTCCTGCTATGTGGCAAGGAGTTAAGGCTATGGTTATGAACGATGGAGCCACCCCCAACTCCGAAGCGTTTTGGAAGGTTTTTTCTAGCATTTTCGGTCAAAAGGCTTATGATGATATTCCCGTTTTTGATGAATTTTATAAAAACGGATTTCATAAAGCAAAAGAGCTAACAGTCCCCACCGAGCTTTCAAAGCAAATTGTTGATGAGGCTCATAAAAAAGCAGAAAGGGTTATTGTTGCAACCAATCCGTTTTTTCCAAAGGCTGCTTTGGATTCAAGGCTAAGCTGGATAGGTCTTAAAACGGATGATTTTGACCTTGTTACCGATTATGATAACTCTTCCTTTTGCAAGCCCAACCCTAACTATTACAAGGAAATCCTTGAGAAGTTTTCATTAAATGCCGAAAACTGCCTTATGGTTGGCAATAACTCCGAAGAGGATATTATCCCTGCCAAAAAGATAGGTCTTAATACATATCTTGTTACCGACTGGTTAATCGGGGATGAAAATATAAACTGCGAAAAAGGCAGTCTCAAAGATTTTTATGATTTTTTGAAAAGAGGTTAATTCATGGGATACTTATTTTTAGCCTTTGCAGTTGGAGGAAACCTTCTCAAAGCATTCTCAGGTAAAAAGACCAGCGGCTTTATGAAAACTATTCTTGATGCCTTTTCTTTTAGCACAATAAGGCTTGGTCTTTCAGCATTATTCGGAATACTTTTTATGCTTCCTGACCTATTTAGAAACGGTTTATCGGTAATGGCGCTCGATTTGAATTTGCTGCCAACCTATCTCCTCTCTGCAATAGCAAATGCAGGTATGGTTATAACCTGGTTGCTATTCATCAGAAGCGGAGTTTTGGTTTTAATGGATGTTTCGGCCCTTTGCGGTTGCCTAATTCCTTTAATATTAAGTCGAATTTTCTATTTTGAACTAATAAAACCAACTCATATAATTGGACTTGTTGTTTTGTTTGGTGCGGTGCTTCTTATGGCATCTTATAACAACTCGATTAAAGCAAAGCTTAATGCCAAATCCATTCTTTTACTTTTTGGATTTGGAATAAGCAGCGGATTTATAGATTTTTCTCAAAAGCTTTTCCGCAAGCAAACCCTAAACAATGTGCCCTCTTCAGTTTTTAATTTTTATACCCTTTTATTCGCCTTTGTTATTTTGCTTATGATTTTAATTGTTATGAGAACCGCAAAAGACAAAGAGGATGCAAAGCTTGAAATCAAACCCAAAGCATTGTTACATATTTCATTAATGGCAGTTGGTCTTTGCATTGTTACTCTTTTTAAAACCCTTGCAGCAGGACACCTTCCCTCCGCCTTGGTTTTCCCGTTCTTTCAAAGCTCAGCCATTATTTCAAACGCCATATTAGGTGCTATATGCTTTAAAGAAAGAATATCTTTTAAAAGCGTTGCAGGTTTAACCCTTATGGCGCTGGGTCTTGTTATAATGAATTTTCTGTAACAAAAAACTAAACCCCTAATCCTCAAAGGATTAGGGGTTTTTTCTTTTTGTTTTTAGTGCACACATTATCAGCGCAAGCCAAAAGCCCTATCACGCTGTCACAATGTGAGCACTAAATTACTTAAATACGAACAAATTTACGTATTTAATTGAAGTTATATCAACTCAATAATAGCCATCTCAGCAGCATCACCACGGCGGGGGCCGATTCTGGTGATACGGCAGTAACCGCCGTTTACATCCATATACTTAGGAGCAATTTCGTTGTAAAGCTTAGCAACAACTGCTTCCTTAGTGATGAATGCAAAAGCCTGACGTTTACTTGCAAGAGTGTTATTCTTAGCGAGTGTAATATACTTCTCTGCCATAGCTCTAACTTCTTTAGCACGAGTTACGGTAGTCTCAATCTTGCCATTCTCAAGCAAGAAGGTTACCATAGCTCTAAGCATAGCTGTTCTATGGTCGCTGGTTCTTCCGAGTTTACGGGTACCTGCCATTTCTATTCACTCCTTAAACAGTGATTTTGGTTATTCTGATTCCTTTTTAAGAGTAAAGCCAAACGAATTGAGCTTAGCAATTACTTCTTCAAGGGATTTACGGCCGAGATTTCTAACCTTCATCATATCTTCTTCAGATTTGCCGATGAGGTCTTCAACCGTATTGATACCTGCACGCTTCAAGCAGTTGAAGCTACGAACAGATAAATCAAGCTCATCGATAGTGAGGTCGAGAACTTTTTCTTTCTCGCTGTCGTTCTTTTCAGCCATAATGCTTTCAGCCTCGCTAACACCTTCAGTGAGGTCAAGGAAGAGTTCAAGATGCTCAATGAGAATCTTAGCAGACATCGAAATTGCTTCGTTTGCTCTGATTGAACCATCAGTCCAAACCTCGAGGGTTAACTTGCCCTTATCGGTTACGTTACCAACACGGGTATTATCAACCGAGAAGTTAGCCTTAAGCACGGGCGTATAAATAGAGTCAACAGGGATAACGCCGATTACATTTTGATTGAGTTTATTCTGCTCAGCCGAAACATAACCTCTGCCACGGTCAAGGGTCATCTCCATATTAAGAGTTGCGCCCTCATCCAAGGTAGCGATATACATATCGGGATTGAGAATTTCAACCTCTGAATCAGCCTTTATTGAAGCAGCGGTAACAACACAAGGTCCCTCAGCCTCAATATAAATTTTCTTTGCCGTATCGGCATGAAGTTTTGCAATAAGTCCCTTGATGTTGAGGATAATTTCAGTAACATCCTCTTTAACACCGGGAAGAGTTGAAAACTCATGCACAACACCGTCAATCTTAACGGCAGTAACTGCAACACCGGGAAGTATGGAAAGAAGAACTCTTCTCATGCTGTTTCCGAGAGTTGTAGCATAGCCTCTCTCCAACGGCTCCATAACGAATTTGCCGTAAGTGCCGTCAGCTGTCATTTCAACAGTGTCTATTCTGGGCTTTTCAATTTCTATCATTTAAAAGCTCCGTTTCTCCGCACACATATATTTTTATAAGAACGCCTTGTGCGGTAGGCGCAAAAATTATTCTAATTATTATTTAGAATAGAACTCAACGATGAGCTGCTCTTCAACAGGAGCCTCAATCTGCTCACGAGTGGGAAGATTGATAACCTTAGCGGAAAGAGCTTCTCTATCAACATCAATCCACTGCGGAACAGGTCTTGCACTGTTAGCCTCAACAACAGCCTTAATCTTTTCGCTGCCACGGCTCTTCTCGCAGATGGTGATAACGTCGCCAGCCTTTAAGAGATAGGAAGCGATGTCAACACGCTTACCGTTAACCTCATAATGACCGTGACCAACGAGCTGTCTAGCTTCTGCTCTGGAAGAAGCGAAACCAACTCTATAAACCACATTGTCAAGACGGCTTTCGAGAATTCTTAAAAGGTTATCACCAGTGATTCCCTGCTTTCTCTCAGCAATCTCGAAATAATGATGGAACTGATTTTCCTGAACGCCGTAAAAGCGTCTTGCGGTTTGCTTAGCACGAAGCTGCAAGCCGTATTCGGATGACTTCTTTCTACCCTGTCCATGTTGGCCGGGAGCATAAGCTCTAATGCCAACAGAGCATTTCTCAGAATAGCAGCGCTCGCCCTTTAAGAACAACTTCTGTCCCTCACGGCGGCAAAGTCTGCAAACTGCACCGGTATATCTTGCCATCTTTTGCACCTCCAAATTTTATGCAAATATTTGTTTAAATTATTAAACGCGTCTTCTCTTGGGAGGACGGCAGCCATTGTGGGGAACGGGAGTGACGTCCTTGATCATGGTGACCTCCAGACCGGCGGCCTGCAGGGCACGGATGGCAGCCTCACGGCCAGCGCCGGGGCCCTTGACGAACACTTCCACGCTCTTCAGACCATACTCCATCGCAGCCTTGGCAGCGGTCTCAGCAGCGGTCTGAGCGGCATAAGGGGTAGATTTACGGGAACC
>CAJGDQ010000014.1 GCA_904502215.1 Clostridiaceae bacterium | reverse complement strand
CCAAAAATTCCAAGGACTTTAAGTTCTTGGAATTTTTATTTATTATTTTTTCTCTATTCTTTAAAAGAGCCCTTGAAATTTTGAAGTAATAAGCAATAGGTAATAATAAAGAAACTCGGTGCCTGCTTTGCAGATGAATTCATAAGATTTAATAAAACACCGAAAGGTATTTTATTTTTCTCATTTTTATTGAAACTAGAACTCATTTGTGTTATACTTTGAAAGAAAATTCTAAAAAACGGAAGGATAAAAAATGGAACTTGTTTTAATAACAGCGCTAGGCGTTGGCGGAGCCACCGTTATCGGCGCTATCATTGGATTTATATTTAAAAATATATCCCATAAATTTTCGGATATAGTGTTAGCCTTTGCGGCGGGTGTTATGTTGGCCGCCGCCGTTTTGGGACTGATTTTTCCATCCCTTGAATATGGTGGAAAATACGGAATTGTTATAACAGTTGCAGGTATTTTAACAGGTGCATTTTTCTTAAATCTTATTGATAAGCTTGTTCCTCATTTGCATAAAATGGTGGGCCCTGATATTGAATCTCATAAGAATGCTGATTTGGACAAGGTTTTGCTTTTCGTTATGGCGATTGCAATCCATAATCTTCCCGAGGGAATTGCGGCAGGCGTTGGATTTGGCTCGGGGGATACCTCAAGAGCGCTAATTATCGCAAGCGGAATAGCTCTTCAAAATGTCCCTGAGGGAATGGTTATCATAACCCCTATGATAGCGGCAGGGGTGAGCTCTAAAAAGACCTTTGTTTGTGCCCTCATAACAGGTCTTGTTGAGGTTGTTGGAACTCTTATAGGATTTTTTGCAGTTAGCTTTTCAACGGCAATTTTGCCCTTTGCATTGGCCTTTGCAGGCGGCACTATGCTTTATGTTATAAGCGATGAAATGATTATCGAAACCCATGCTCATGGAAGCGAAAGAGCGGCAACCTATTCCTTGCTTATAGGCTTTTGCATTATGTTGATTACTGATACATTATTAGGATAAATCTTTAAAAAATCGGGCTTTTGCACCCGATTTTTTCCTTTTAGAAAAAGGTGTTTTAGGTCTTGACTTTTACCCTTTAAAGTGATAAAATGTCATTATGTTTTTTTATTAGTAGTATTGTATAAAGGAAGTAAACTGATGGTAATAACCGAATTTCTTGAAAAAAATGCCAGACTTTACGGTCAGGAAACAAGCCTTGTTGAGATTAACCCCTCGGAAGAGAGGGATAAGGCTACAACCTGGTGGGACTTTAATTTGATAGAGAGTGCGGCTTCGGATGCACCTTATAGAAGAGAGCTTTCTTGGAAAGATTTTGAGGCTAAAGCAAACCGTTTTGCAAATCTGCTTTTAAGCCGAGGTCTTAAAAAGGGAACAAAGGTTGCAATTCTTCTTATGAACTGCATTGAATGGCTCCCGATATATTTTGGAATTTTAAAGGCCGGCTGTGTTGCTGTTCCTATGAACTTCAGATATAGCAGTGATGAGATTAAATATTGCTTAGAGCTTGCCGATGTTGAGGTGCTTATATTTGGCCCTGAGTTCATCAGCCGAATGGATGCCATAAAGGATGAAATAGGTTTTGTTAAAACCCTTTTCTTTGTTGGCAAAAACGGACCTGATTATACTGAGGACTGCATTTCCCTTATGGGCTTTTGTTCTTCAAATGTTCCGCCTGTGGCTCTTAGCGAAACCGATGATGCGGCTATTTATTTTTCATCCGGAACAACGGGTTTTCCAAAGGCGATTTTACATAATCATTTATCCCTTGTTCATTCCTGTTTTGCCGAACAAAATCATCATTCGCAAACAAAGGATGATGTTTTTCTTTGCATTCCGCCTTTATATCACACGGGCGCTAAAATGCATTGGTTTGGTTCCTTACTTTCGGGCTCTAAAGCGGTGCTACTCAGAGGTGTTAAGCCCGAGTGGATTTTAAGGGCTGTAACCGAAGAAAGATGCACTATCGTTTGGCTTTTAGTTCCGTGGGCTCAGGATTTGCTAGATGCTATTGAATCGGGCAAGGTTGACCTTAAAAATTATAGACTTGACCAATGGAGACTTATGCACATAGGCGCTCAGCCGGTTCCTCCAAGTCTTGTTATGCGTTGGATGAATATTTTCCCCAAGCATCAGTATGACACTAATTATGGTCTTTCGGAATCAATAGGCCCCGGTTGCGTTCATTTGGGAGTTGAGAACACCCATAAGGTTGGCGCTATCGGTAAGGCTGGCTTTGGTTGGCAAGCTAAGGTTGTTGATGAAAAGGGCAAAGAGGTTGAAAAAGGCGAGGTTGGAGAGCTTATCGTTAAGGGCGATGGCGTGATGACCTGCTACTATAAAAACCCTGAGGCAACTGCCGAGGTGCTTAAAAATGGCTGGCTATATACCGGCGATATGGCAAGAGAGGATGAGGATGGTTTCCTTTATCTTGTTGATAGAAAGAAGGATGTTGTAATTTCAGGCGGCGAAAACCTTTATCCCGTTCAAATAGAAGATTTCCTTCGTTCCTTTGATAAAATCAAGGATGTTGCAGTTATTGGTCTTCCCGATGCTAGACTTGGTGAAATTGCAGCAGCTATAATTGAAATAAAAGAGGGACTTAGCTGTTGTGAAGAAGAAATTGAAGAGTTTTGCAAGGAGTTGCCAAGATATAAGCGTCCTCGCAAGATTTATTTCGATAAGGTGCCCCGCAACCCAACAGGAAAGATAGAAAAGCCTGTTCTTAGAGAAAAGTATTGCAAGGGTAGACTTGTTGAAGTTCAGATAACAGGATAGGAGAAATAAAAATGAAAAAGTTAATGCTTGGCAACGAGGCAGTTGCCAGAGGTTTATATGAAGCAGGTTGCGAGTTTGTTTCAAGCTATCCCGGAACTCCAAGCACCGAGATAACCGAAGCTATCGCAAAATACAATGAGGTTTATGCCGAGTGGGCACCTAATGAAAAGGTTGCTATGGAATCGGCTTTTGGAGCCTCCCTTGCAGGCAGAAGAAGCTTTTGCGGTATGAAGCACGTTGGCCTTAATGTTGCGGCCGACCCGCTTTTCACTATTTCTTATACAGGTGTTAATGCAGGTATGGTTATCGGTGTTGCCGATGATGCAGGTATGCATTCCTCTCAAAACGAGCAAGATAGCCGTAATTATGCAAAGGCTTCAAAAATTCCGATGTTGGAGCCTGCCGATTCGGCTGAGGCACTTGAGTTTACAAAATTGGCTTACGAGCTTTCGGAGAAGTTTGATACCCCCGTTCTTCTCAAGATGTGCACCAGAATTTCCCATTCTCAAAGCATAGTTGAAACTGCCGAGAGAATTGAGAATATAAAGGAATATAAAAAGGATATTCCAAAGTATGTTATGATGCCGGGTAATGCAAAGCGCCGTCATCCGATAGTTGAAGCGAGAACAAGAGCGCTTGTTGAATATGCTGAAACTTGTTCTATCAACCGCATTGAAGAGGGTGAAAGCAAAGACATTGGTATCATAACCTCATCAACCTCATATCAGTATGTTAAAGAGGTTTTGGGTGATAAATACCCCGTTATGAAGTTGGGTCTTATTTGGCCTATGCCTGAGAAAAAGATAAAAGATTTTGCGGCTAAGGTAAATAAGCTTGTTATAGTTGAAGAGCTTGATGGATTTATCGAGGCTCATTGCAAAAATTTGGGACTTGATTGCGTTGGCAAGGAAAGCTTTTCTATGATAGATGAGCTTATGCCCTTGAATATTGCTAAAGAGTTGGCTGAGCCTTGGTCTGTTAGAGCGCCGTTAGATGCCGCTATTCCGCCAAGACCTCCCGTAATGTGCGCAGGCTGTCCTCATAGAGGCCTTTTCTATACCCTTCAAAAGAACAAAATAACCGTTATCGGCGATATCGGTTGCTATACCTTGGGAGCGGTTGCCCCCCTTAATGCAGTTGATGCTGTTATTTGTATGGGTGCCTCAGTTTCGGGACTTCACGGATTCACAAAATCTCAAAAGGGCGAGGCCGATAACAAAACTGTTGCAGTTATTGGCGACTCAACCTTTATGCATTCGGGTATAACAGGTCTTGTTAATATTGCTTATAATGAGTCTAATTCAACCGTTATTATAGTTGATAACTCGATTACAGGTATGACAGGACATCAGCAAAACCCAACAACAGGTGTTAACCTTAAGGGAGACCCCTGCACTAAAATTGACCTTGAAACACTTTGCCGCTCGGTTGGTATTAAGAGGGTTAGGGTTATCGACCCATATAATCTTTCCGAGTGCGATAGCGTTATTAAAGAAGAACTCGCCGCAAACGAGCCCTCGGTTATAATCTCCCGAAGACCTTGTGCTCTTCTTAAATATGTTAAACATAATAAACCTCTTGCAGTTGATAGAGATAAGTGTGTTGGCTGTAAGGCTTGTATGAAAATCGGTTGCCCTGCTATCAGTATTATTGATGGCAAGGCACAGGTTGATGCAACCCAGTGTGTTGGCTGCAAGGTTTGCGAACAGCTTTGCAAGCTCTCGGCTTTTAAGGAGGTTTAATGATGGAAACTAAGAATGTTATGATAGTTGGAGTTGGGGGACAGGGAAGTCTTTTAGCCTCCAAGCTCCTTGGAAAACTTTTGCTCACCAAGGGTTATGATATAAAGGTATCCGAGGTTCACGGAATGAGTCAAAGAGGCGGAAGTGTTGTTACATATGTTCGCTTTGGCGATAAGGTTTATTCTCCCGTTATTGATAAAGGTCAAGCTGATTTTATCGTTTCCTTTGAGCTTTTAGAGGCTGCTCGTTGGACCGAATATTTAAAGAAAAACGGCAAGATTATAACCAATATGCAACAAATTAACCCTATGCCTGTTATAATCGGTGCTGCCGAGTATCCCGAAAACCTTGTTGAAAAGATGAGGGATAGCGGAATTGATATTGATGCTATTGATGCTCTTTCCTTAGCGCTTGAGGCAGGCTCTCCTAAGGCTGTTAATATGGTGCTTATGGGCAAGCTTTCTAAATATTTTGATATAACCGAAGAAGAATGGTTAAAGGCTATTGAGGAGAGTGTTCCTGAAAAGTTCCTCGAAATGAACAAGAAAGCTTTCTCACTGGGAAGAAACATATAAGGAGAATTTTTTATGGCTAATTATTATCAACCTGAAATAGAAACCGCTTCGCCTGAAGAAATCCGCCAACTTCAAAATGAGCGTCTTGTTAAACAGGTTAAGCATGTTTGGGATAATGTTCCCTATTATCGCAAAAAAATGGAAGAAAAGGGTGTAACTCCTGATGATATCAAGGGTGTTGATGACCTTTATAAGCTTCCTTTCTTATGTAAAGATGATTTAAGAGAGGCTTATCCTTACGGACTTTTGGGAATGCCCCTTGCTGACTGTGTTCGTATTCATTCAACCTCGGGAACAACGGGTAAAAGAGTTGTGGCTTTCTATACTCAACACGATGTTGACCTTTGGGAAGACTGCTGTGCCAGAGCTATTGTAGCGGCAGGCGGAACTAAAGAGGATGTTTGTCAGGTGGCTTATGGCTATGGTTTGTTCACAGGAGGCTCAGGTCTTCACGGCGGTTCACATAAGGTTGGTTGCTTAACTTTACCTATGTCCTCGGGAAATACCGACCGTCAGCTTCAGTTTATGACCGACCTTGGTGCAACCATTATTTGCTGCACTCCTTCTTATGCGGCTTATCTTGCCGAGAGTATTCATGAAAATGGTCTTAGAGACCAAATTAAGCTTAAGGCAGGTATTTTTGGCGCAGAGGCTTGGAGCGAGGATATGCGCAAAGATATTGAGGATAAACTTGGTATCAAAGCTTATGATATTTATGGACTTACCGAAACCTCGGGCCCCGGTGTTGCATTTGAGTGCGAAGCGCAAACGGGTATGCATATAAATGAGGACCATTTTATTGCCGAGATTATCGACCCCGAAACAGGCGAGGTTTTGCCTGAGGGCGAAAAGGGTGAGCTTGTTTTCACCGCTATAACCAAAGAGGCTTTTCCGCTTCTTCGTTATCGCACTCGAGATATTTGCGTTTTGAGCCGTGAAAAATGCTCTTGCGGAAGAACCTTTGTTAAAATGTGCAAGCCGATGGGTAGAAGCGATGATATGCTTATTATCCGTGGTGTTAATGTATTCCCAAGTCAGATTGAAACTGTTTTGCTTCAGGAAGGATTTTCACCCAACTACCAAATTGTTGTTGATAGGGTTAATAATTCCGATACCTTTGAGGTTTTGGTTGAGATGACTCCTGAACTTTTCTCGGATTCGTTGGCTCAAATCAGCAAGGCTGAAAAGGATTTGGTTGTTAGTCTTAAATCTATGCTCGGAATTGCCGCAAAGGTTAAGCTTGTTGCTCCTAAGAGTATAACAAGAAGTGAAGGCAAGGCAGTTAGAGTTATTGATAAGAGAAAAATATAGGAGGGAAAGATGATGAAAATTCAGCAAATTTCCGTATTTTTAGAAAACCGTAAAGGTCAGTTGGCTGAAATTACCCATTTGTTAGCCGAAAACGGCGTTGATTTAAGGGCAATTTCCATCGCTGAAACCACCGATTATGGTCTTGCACGTATGATTGTTGATGATTCGGCAAAAGCTAGTTCTATATTGCTTGAACAGGGTAATATTCTTTCCTTAAATCCTGTTTGGGTTATTAGAGTTCCCGATAGACCTGCGGGACTTTCCGAGCTTCTTATGCAGCTTGCTGATAATGATGTTGATATTGAATATATGTATTCCTTATTTGCTCATAAGGGTGAATACGCATATATGGTTATCCAAACCTCCAATGAAGAGGCATTAAACAAAGCCTTGGATGGCAGCGATTTTAAGGTTATCGGAATGGAAGAATTGGGTCTTAAATAAATTAAAAAAATCGGGCTTTGCCCGATTTTTTTCAGGAGTTTAATATGATTAAAACAAATGATATTGCAACAAAAAGGGTTTTCGAAATATTCGAGGAAATAAGCCTTATTCCAAGAGGCTCGGGAGATATGGAGAAAATTGCCGATTTTTGCGAGAATTTTGCCAAGAAAAACAGCCTTAAGTATATCAGAGATGAGGCTAATAATGTTGTAATTTTTAAAGGTGCAACAAAAGGCTATGAAATGTCCCAGCCTATTATTTTGCAGGGGCATCTTGATATGGTTTGCCAAAGTGAAGGTGAATTTGATTTTTTAAATAACGGTTTGGAAATTTATACCGATGGAGATTTTGTTAAGGCTAAGGGCACAACCCTTGGCGCAGATAATGGAATTGCCGTTTCATATATTTTATCAATTCTTGAATCAAATGAAATAAGTCATCCTAAAATCGAGGCCGTTTTCACAACAGATGAAGAAATCGGTTTGCTTGGCGCTAAGGCACTTGATAAAAGCATTTTAACGGCCAAAAAAATGATAAATCTTGATTCCGAGGAAGAAGATATTTTAACCGTTTCCTGTGCAGGCGGAAGTGATTTTGCGATTAATGCTCCTTTAAGCTTTGAAAAGGTTAAGGGAACAAAGGTGAAGTTGACCCTTAAAGGTCTCAAAGGCGGTCACTCGGGAGTTGAAATCCATAAAGGCAGGGTTAACTCTAATATACTTGCAGGCAGGGTTTTGAATTTACTGGAAAACTTTGATTTAATTTCTATTGCCGGCGGAAACAAGTCTAATGCAATTCCAAATTTGAGTGTTATTGAATTTTGTGTTAAAGATGCAAATTCTTTTATTGAAGAGGCTGAAAAACACCTCAATATAATAAAGAGCGAAATTTCGGCAAGGGAAGAGGACTTTTGTTTTGAAATAGAAACCCTTGAAACTGACGAATTTAATGTTATAGAAAGAAATTTAAGAGATGATATTATTTATCTTTTAACAACAGCTCCAAATGGTATTGTTGATATGAGTGCCGAAATTGAGGGACTTGTTGAAACCTCTTTAAATCTCGGTATTCTTAAAACCGAGGGGGATAATCTATATTTGCATTTTGCCCTTAGAAGCAATAAAGCCTCGGCTCTTTTATATCTTGAAAAGAAGCTCGAAAGATTTTCAAAATGTATTGAATGCAAAACCGAAAGCTTTGGTTTTTATCCGCCTTGGGAGTTTAAGGATAATTCTTCGCTTCAGGCCCTTTATAAGAAATGCTTTAGGGAAGAATTTGGGTATGAAACAAAGGTTGAGGCTATTCATGCAGGTCTTGAATGCTCGGTTTTTGCCAGTCTCGAGGATTTCGATTGTATTTCAATAGGTCCGTCTCTTTTTGATGTTCATACAGTTAAAGAAAAAATGAGTATTTCTTCGGCCGAGAGAACGTATAAATTATTGCTTAGGATTTTAAGGGAGAGCAAATAATTATGTTGCCTTTTATTTAAATGTATGGTATAATTATTTGAATTTTAATGCTAAGCTCAAAGCTTGGCGGAACGGAGAAAATATGGAAAATAAAACTGAGTTTAAGCCATATATTCCGGCAGAAAAGGTTACTCCTGAAATAACCGTAACCTCTATTGTTATGGGTATTATTTTGTCGGTTGTATTTGGTGCGGCAAATGCTTATCTTGGCCTTCGTGTTGGTATGACCGTTTCGGCTTCGATTCCCGCTGCCGTTATTGCTATGGGAGTTATCCGCATTATTATGCGCAGAAACTCCATTCTTGAAAGCAATATTGTTCAAACTATAGGCTCGGCAGGTGAATCTCTTGCCGCCGGCGCTATTTTCACTCTTCCTGCTCTTTTCTTATGGGCGGCTGAGGGCAAAATGGATAAACCCGATATAGTTGAGATAACCCTTATTGCTTTAATCGGCGGTCTTTTAGGTGTTTTCTTTATGGTTCCCCTTAGAAACGCCTTGATAGTTAAGGAGCATGGTGTTCTTCCTTACCCTGAGGGAACTGCTTGTGCTGAGGTTTTACTCGCAGGTGAAAAGGGCGGAGCAAATGCTTCAACTGTTTTTGCAGGTATGGGCTTTGCGGCTCTCTTTAAGTTCATTATTGATGGACTTAAGGTTGTATCGGGCGAAATTTCAGGAAGAGTTAAGGGCTATGCCGGCGAAATCGGAACTCAAATTTATCCTGCTGTTATGAGCGTTGGATATATTTGCGGTGCCAGAATTTCCTCTTATATGTTTGCAGGCGGTGTTCTTAGTTGGTTAGTTCTTATCCCGCTTATCGTTCTTTTTGGCGCTGATATAGTTCTTTATCCCGGAACTCAGCCTATCAGTCAAATCTTCGCTGAGGGCGGAGCTTCGGCTATTTGGAGCTCATATATTAGATATATCGGTGCAGGTGCTTTGGCAGCAGGCGGTATTATCAGCCTTATTAAATCATTGCCTCTTATCGTTAAAACCTTCTCGGGCGCTATGAAGAGCGTTGCCAAGGGAGGCGTTGTTTCTAATGAGCGCACCTCGAGAGATATGAATCTCAAGGTTGTTTTAATTGCTATTGCAGTTTTAACTCTTGTTATTTGGTTAGTTCCTGCAATTCCTGTTAATCCTATCGGCGCTGTTATCATTGTTGTTTTCGGTTTCTTCTTTGCAACCGTTTCTTCTAGAATGGTAGGTCTTGTTGGAAGCAGTAACAACCCTGTTTCCGGTATGGCTATCGCAACTCTCCTTATTTCAACACTTATCCTTAAGTTTACAGGTAGCGATGGCGTTGGCGGTATGATTAGCGCTATTTCTATCGGTTCTATAATTTGTATTGTTTCGGCAATAGCCGGCGATACCTCTCAGGACCTTAAAACAGGCTTCCTTTTGGGCGCTACTCCTAGAAAGCAGCAAACTGCTGAGATTATCGGTGTTGTAGCAGCTGCTTTGGCTATAGGCGGAACATTATATCTTCTTGATAAGGCTTGGGGCTTTGGAACTGATGAGCTTGCTGCTCCTCAGGCAACCCTTATGAAGCTTATTATCGAGGGTGTTATGGGCGGAAATCTTCCTTGGGCTCTTGTTTTCACCGGTGTTTTCATTGCGGTAGTTGTTGAGCTTATTGGAATCCCTGTTCTTCCTTTTGCTATCGGTATTTATCTTCCTGTTCAGCTTAATGCCTGCATTATGGTTGGTGGTCTTGTTCGTTTGGGACTTGATAAGCTTAAGAAAGAAAAGGAAGAGAAGGAGAAAATCGTTAACGATGGTATTCTCTTCTGCTCAGGTATGATAGCAGGTGAGGGACTTGTTGGTATAGTTTTAGCATTACTTGCAGTTGTTGGTATTGATAAGCTTATTGATATTTCGGGCTTTATTCCTCAAACTGCTCGTGATATCGGCGGTTTGGTTCTCTTTGCCATTATCATTTTAACCCTTCTTAAATTCACCGTTTTCAAAAAGCGCGCAAAGTGATATGAAAAAAAGTGGAAATTATTTAGAAAAAATCCCTTGTTATAAAGAGGGATTGGGTTATGAAACCGATGAAAGCGGCAAGGTAACCTTGCTAATTGAAAATAAGGGCGTTTTCAATAGGATTGCTCAAAAGCTTTTTAAAAAGCCTAAAATCAGCTATATTCATCTTGATGAGATGGGAAGCTTTGTATGGCCTCTTATAGATGAAGAAAAGGATATAACTGAGATAGGAAAGGCTGTTAAGGAGCACTTTGGCGAAAAGGCCGAGCCTTTATATGAACGCCTTGCTAAATACTTTCAAATCCTTGAAAGCTATGGTTTTATAATTTTTAAGTAAAAAATGCAGCACAGTCAAACCCGACTGTGCTGTTTGCAAATATACATATTATCGGAGATAAAAATGTTGTTAAAGGATAAATTTTCATCAAGAAGCAGTGCGGTTTTAATGCCGATTTTCTCCTTGCCATCGCCTTATGGAATAGGAACTTTAGGCAAAGAGGCTAAAAGGTTTATAGATTTTTTATCTGAGGCAAAGCAATCATGGTGGCAAATTTTGCCTTTGGGGCCAACAAGTTTTGGAGATTCGCCCTATCAAAGTCTTTCAACCTTTGCAGGAAACCCTTATTTTATAGACCTTGATTTGCTGATTGAAGATGGCCTTTTAGAAGAAAAAGAGGTTAAATCTATAAAATGGTTTGCCCGTGAGGATAAGGTTGATTATGGCATTTTATATGAAAATAGATTGGCTCTTCTTAGAAAGGCTATGGAGAGAGGCTTCCAAAAGGAAAGAGCTGAAATAGAATGCTTTTTATCTGGAAACAAAAGATGGCTTCCCGATTTTGCTTTGTTTATGGCTCTTAAAAACCATTTTGATATGAAAGAATGGCTTAGTTGGGATGAAGATATAAGGCTTAGAAAGCCTGAGGCTGTTGAAAGATATAAAGCCTTGCTTAAAGAGGATATAGATTTCTTTATTTACATACAGTATCTTTTCTTTAAACAATGGAATGAAATTAAGAATTATGCTCACGAAAAGGGAATAGGCATAATAGGAGATTTGCCTATCTATGTTGCTCTTGATTCGGTTGATGTTTGGAGCTCACCCGATAGTTTTCAGTTGGACGAAAAAAATGTTCCGATAGAGGTTGCGGGAGTTCCGCCCGATTATTTCAGTGAGGATGGTCAGCTTTGGGGCAACCCGCTCTATGATTATGAGACTATGGGTAAGAAAGGCTATGGTTGGTGGATTGACCGTATTGATGGCGCCGCTAAGCTTTATGATGTTATCCGTATCGACCATTTCAGAGGCTTTGCGGATTATTGGTCTGTTGGATTTGGAGAAAAAACGGCGGTTAATGGCAAATGGGTTAAAGGGCCGGGTATGGATTTAATCGGAGTGCTCAAATCCTGGTTCCCCGATTTATCCTTTATTGCCGAGGATTTAGGAGCCCATTCAGATGCAACTGACGAATTGCTTTCGGATAGTGGATTTCCGGGAATGAAGGTTTTGGAATTTGCATTTGATGATTCAAAATCTAATAGTCATTTACCGCATAATCATAAGGAAAATTCTATTTGCTATACAGGAACTCACGATAATTCAACCCTTAGAGGTTGGCTTGAAGCTGCTGATAAGGATGAAATCAAAAAGGCCGAGGAATATTTAGGCCTCAATAAAAAAGAGGGCTATGTATGGGGTATTATCAGAGGCGGTATGAGCAGTGTTGCAAAGCTATTTGTGGCTCAAATTCAAGATTATTTGGAATTGCCCGATAGTGCACGCATCAACACTCCCGGAACTGCCGAGGGCAATTGGACCTGGCGGTTAACAGAAGAATTAACCGATGAGTTAGCGAAAAAAATCGCAAAACTAACCCTTATTTATGATAGGAGATAGTTATGAAAGAGAAAAAACATTCTTTTTGGTTAGCACTTACTATTTTCAGCCTTATGGGGCAGGTTGCTTGGGTTGTTGAAAATATGTATTTTAATGTATTCATCTATAAAACCTTTTCGGCATCGGCTGCTGATATTTCAAATATGGTTGCGGCATCGGCTGTAACCGCCACTTTAACCACCGTTTTTATGGGTGCTTTATCAGATAAAATAGGAAAACGAAAACTCTTTATTTCGCTAGGCTACATATTATGGGGAATATCAATATTTAGCTTTGTATTTCTAAAAGAGGATATTATAAGTAAGGCTTTTCCAATGGCAGTATCAGCCGCTTCGGTTGGGGTTACATTGGCAATTATCCTTGACTGCGTTATGACCTTCTTTGGCTCAACCGCAAATGATGCCGCCTTTAATGCTTGGCTTACCGATTCAACCAACTCTAAAAACAGAGGAGCGGCTGAGGGAATAAATGCTATGATGCCCTTGGTATCGGTTTTGGTGGTTTTCGGCGGATTTATGTTCTTAAATCTTGATGAGCCTTCAAGCTGGACCATTATATTTTCTATAATCGGTGGTTTAACCCTTATTATCGGTATTCTCGGTATTTTTATAATAAAAGAACCTAATATAAAGCCGGTTGAAACTTCATATATCGGCGGTATTGTTTATGGTTTTAAACCGAGCACGATTAGAAAAAATATAAATCTTTATATTTGCCTTTTGGCATTTATAATCTTTAATATTTCAATTCAAATATTTATGCCTTATCTTATCATTTATTATGAGGTATCTCTCGGTATGAGTGATTATGTGCTTGTTATGGCACCTGCTATAATTATAGCTTCGGTTGTAACGGCGCTTTGGGGCAAGGTTTATGATAAAAAGGGATTTTCCTTTTCGGGAATATTCGCCCTTATATTCTTAATTTTAGGATATATTATACTTTATTTAACCAAAACAAAGCTTCCCGTTTTCATAGGCTCGCTTCTTATGATGAGCGGTTATCTTTCGGGTATGGCAGTTTTTGGCGCAGTTATCAGGGATAACACTCCCGAAGGAAAATCAGGAAGACTTCAGGGTGTTCGTATTTTCTCGCAGGTATTCGTTCCGGGAATTGTAGGTCCTTTTATTGGCAAAACGGTTTTAAGCACTGCCCAAACAATAATAGGCAACGATGGAACAGCATCCTTTGTTCCTAATGAAAATATATTTTTGGCAGCATTAATAGCGGCAGTTTTGGTGCTTCCTTTCTTCTTATTCCTAAATAACAAGAAACCAAGAAAGGTGTTTTTAGAAACCGATTTCGAAAAGGATTTAGATGAAACACCCTTTGCCGAATATCCAAGACCTCAGTTTAAAAGAGATTCATATCTTTGCCTTAATGGAAAATGGAATTTTAAAATCAAAAGGAAAGAAAAAGAGATATTTTCAGGTGAGATTTTAGTTCCCTTTGCTGTTGAAAGCCGAATTTCAGGAGTTTTTAAGGAGATAGAAAAAAAGGATACCCTTATATACGAGAAAACCTTTAAATTGGAAAATATAGGTCAAAAGGTTGTTCTTAATTTCACCGCTTCCGACCAATATACTGCGGTTTTCCTAAATGGCAATAAGATAGGGGAGAATGTTGGCGGTTATTTGCCTTTTTCCTTTGATATAACAAAGTTTTTGATTGATGGCGAAAATAAGCTCACCGTTGAGGTTAAAGACCCATTGAATAAGGAACTGCCCTATGGAAAGCAAACCGAAAAACAGGGCGGAATGTGGTATACAAAGATTAGCGGAATTTGGGGAACTGTTTGGCTTGAAACCTTGCCCCAAACACATATTGAGAATATAAAAATAACACCCGACTTAAAAGGCGCTTTAATTGAGGTATTTGGCGGAGAGGATAAAAAAATCCTCGAAATCGAGGGTGAAACTTACGAATTTTCAGGGGATAAATTTAGAGTAGATATCGAAAATCCTATTCTTTGGACCCCCGAAAACCCTCATCTTTATGAGTTTAGCATTTCCTCGGGCGAGGATAAAATAGAGTCTTATTTTGGTCTTAGAACTATTGAGATTAAGGGTAAGGATATTCTTTTCAACGGCGAGCCATATTTCTTTAACGGACTTTTAGACCAAGGCTATTTTAGCGATGGTATATTTCTTCCTGCCACCGGCGAAGGCTTTAAAAATGACATTCTTAAAATGAAGGAATGCGGATTTAATATGCTTAGAAAGCATATTAAATTAGAGCCTGAGCTTTTCTATTATTACTGCGATAAATACGGTATGCTCGTTTTCCAAGATATGATTAACAGCGGAAAATATAGTTTTCTGATTGATACTGCCTTGCCAACTGTTTTCTTAAAAAGGGGAATCGAGCATATCGCCAGCAAAATCAGAAAAGAGGAGTTTGAAAAAACCTCAAGGGGAATTATAGAAAATCTTTATAACCATCCAAGCGTTGTTTACTATACCATATTCAACGAGGGATGGGGGCAGTTTGATGCCGATAAATATTATAAGGAATTTAAAAAGCTGGACTCAACCAGAGTTTATGATTCAACTTCGGGTTGGTTTGAGAAAAAATTAAGTGATGTTAAAAGCGAGCATATTTATTTCAAACCAATAAAACTCAAAGAGAGTGAAAAACCTCTTGTTTTATCCGAGTTTGGCGGTTATTCATGTAAAATAGAAAACCACTGCTTTAATCTCGATAAAACTTATGGTTATAGATTTTTTAAAGATAGAGAAAAATTTGAAAATGCGCTTGT
>CAJGDQ010000013.1 GCA_904502215.1 Clostridiaceae bacterium | reverse complement strand
TTTCGACCTGGTTGTTGCTATTGCGGTTGGAATAGCATCGCATATAGTATTTATCTTAATGGAGAAAATAAATAAAAGAGTTAAGGTTTAAACCTTAACTCTTTTTTCTTCATATAATGTTATTTTTCCCGAAAGGAAATATGCGATTATAATTGCTAATGCTATGAAAATCAAAGCGGGAGAAAAGCCAAATAGTTCGAATGCTATAACAAGGCTTGCCAAGGGGCATTTGGTAACTCCGCAGAAGAGTGATGCCATACCTATTGCCGCACCGAGAGGTGCCGGAAGTCCCAAATATATAGCGGCTGCACCGCCAAGGGCTGCGCCTATAAAGAATGTTGGAACAATTTCGCCGCCCTTAAAACCTGCTGATACGGTTATAACGGTTAAAAGCAGTTTTAAAATAAATGCCTCGGGAGCAACCCTTGAATGCTCAAAAATGTTTTCGATATATTCCATTCCGCCGCCGTTATAATCATAAGTTCCGATTAAAAGGGTTAGGGCTATAACAATAACCGCACCTGCTGATATTCTCAAATATGGATTTTTTATGTATTTTCGAGCTATATGCTCGCCTTTATGCAAACAAAAACAAAACAAGAAGGCAACAAGGCCTGAAAGAATGGCTATGATTATAATTTTCCAAATATCAGCAAACTGAAAATCATAGATAAAATTAAATCTTTCAGGGTGAGAGCCTAAAGAAAGGGATATGAAATATCCCGAAAAGGATGCTAAAATACAGGGCAAAACCGAAAACCATAAAAGCTTTCCAATGAAAACTATTTCAAGAACAAAAACAAAAGCCCCCAATGGAGTCAGGAAAACTGCCGAGAAAAATGCCGCCATTGAGCAAAGGATTAAAACACGGCTTAAAGGCTGCTTCAATTTAAAAATTCGGCTTAAAAGTGCCGAAATTCCGCCGCCAAGCTGAAGCGCGGCGCCCTCTTTTCCTGCGCTTCCCCCAAAAAGATGGGTTAAAAGGGTTGAAAGGAAAATGGCAGGGATAATCAAAATTGGAATTTTTTTTGTTTTTGCAAAACCATCTAAAATACTTTTTGTTCCAACACCCTCAACCTTTAAAAGCTTATACAGAAGAACGGTTAGCAAACCGCCGATAACAAGAAAAAATAAAACCCAATTGTTTTGGCTTCTAAACTCGGTTACAAAGGATATGCATTTTAAAAAGAGAGCACCCAAAACTCCCGATAAAACTCCCGCAAGCAAGCTTAAAGGCAAAAGCTTTAAGAGGGAGAGAAAAGATTCTTTTTTGCTTTTAAATTCCATTTGGTTTCACTTCCCTTTCGGCTATTTTATCATAAAATTTTTCAAGTTGCAATAACTTGCTAAACTTTGAGAAAAATGATAATATAGATTTAGGAGAGATGGTATGACAGTTTTTGAAAAGATTTATGATGTTGTTATGAAAATTCCAAAGGGTAAGGTTGCAACCTATGGTCAGGTGGCATTTCTTGCGGGAAATCCAAGATGGGCAAGGGTTGTTGGCTACGCTCTTCATAATAATCCCGCTCCGGGAATTATTCCTTGCCATAGGGTTGTAAATAGAGAGGGCAAAACTGCCGCAGCCTTCGTTTTTGGCGGCGGTGATGCTCAGAGAGCTATGCTTGAAAACGAGGGAATAGTTTTTGAAAAAGATGGGCATATAGACCTTAAAAAATACGGAATAAAAATATAGTTTTATTTTTTAGGTTTTTATGTTAAAATGAAAATAGGAAGTGATAAAATGAGCTTTGAGATTATAGATTTTCACACGCATCCTTTTATAAAAAAGGAAAATAATATTTGTGCCCATAAAGATGTTATAAATATGACCGCCGAAACAACCCTTGAGGTTATGAAAGAACTTGGGGTTTCAAGGATATGCGGCTCAGTAATAGAGGTTGGCAATAACGAGGATATTCCGGCAAAGCTTAAAAAAAACAATGATGAAGCCTTAAAGCTCAAAGAGCAATATAGCGATTTCTATATCCCCGGTTTTCATATAAGTCCTGATTATGTTGAGTTTTCTTTATCGGAAATAGAGAGGATGGATAAAAAGGGGATAAAGCTTATCGGCGAGCTTGTGCCTTATATTGATGGCTGGCAAAGGAACTTTGCAAGCGAAGAATTTTCCTTGCTTTTAAAAGAAGCGGGCAAAAGAAATATGATAGTTAGCTTTCATTCGATGAACGATGATGCGATGGATGAGATGGTTAAAAAGCATAAGGATGTTATATTTGTTGCGGCTCATCCGGGTGAATACAATGAATTTATGCGCCATATCGAAAGAATGAAGTATAGCGAAAACTATTATCTTGATGTTTCGGGTTATGGTATTTTCAGATACGGTATGCTTAGAAGAGCAGTTGATACATTTGGAGCGGATAGAATTTTATTTGGTTCCGATTATCCAACCTGTAATCCTGCCATGTATATCGGTGGGGTTATGAACGATAGCCTTTTGAGTGATACCGAAAAAGAAAAGATATTCTCATTAAATGCTAAAAAATTATTAAAGCTCCGATAAAACGGAGCTTTAATTTTTTTATTCTTCGTCATCACAGTTTACAGCGCATTTTAAAAGGCAAGCGGCGGCGGTTACAAAAAGGGTAAAGAAGCCGAGCAACAAGCCTGCAAATATAGCGCCTAAAACGCTGGTTGCGGCAAAGGTAACAGCCAAAAGAATCAATGCGGTTATAATAGTGCCTAGTAAACCTGCGATTATAACCGAGATAACTCTGCAAACGCAACAGCCACGAGCGGCCTTTCTAAAGAAAGGTGCAAAGACCACCAAAGCTAACAAGTAAACTATCGCAATGCCTAAAGCAACCCAAGGGAATACGGTGCCTACGGTTATTATAGCGGTGAACTGCAAGATGGCAGTAACTATTCCAACTATAATAGCAGCAGCGATGCTTAAAAAGGTGCATTCAATATTTGAACTGCAATTATTTTTCACGATTTTCACCCCCTGCTTCAGTATATGGGAAAAGATTATTAGAGGTTAAAAAATGTTTGACAAATAAGGCGTTTTGCTTTATAATGAAATAGGCTAGGCGAAACAAACCTGTTTCGCCACAAAATCTTTGATTTTGCGACAAATTTTTAATAAAAATTTGTCCTTTTCCATTGCAATGAATGTCGTGCAAAATTAAATTAAATATTATAATTTAATTTTGCTAAAGCCACTTAACAAGTGGCTTGTCGAAACGTTTTTAGTGCGTTTCGACTAACTACAATCATTATAATATGAAAGCAGTAGGGACTGCATTTTCAAAATAGAAAATGCGGTCCTATTTTGTGCCTAAAACATTTAAAAGGATGGATGAAAATGAGCGGCATTAAAAATTATGATGTTGCTATTATCGGCGGAGGTATAGGCGGTCTTATGGCGGCTTATCGCTTGAAACAAAATTCCCCTGAGCTTAAAATCGTTATAACCGAGAGGGGTAACACCCTTGAGAAGAGGCATTGTCCCGCAGGAAGAGAAAAAACCTGTATTCATTGCAAAACCTGCAGTATAACAAGCGGATATGCGGGAGCGGGCGCTTTTTCGGATGGTAAATTTAACCTTGGAACTGCATATGGCGGAACTCTTGGCGAGGAGCTTGGCGAGGCTAAGGCAAACGAATATATCAACGAGGTTGATAAGATACTTAATAAATATTGCACCTCGGGCGAGGTTAAGGTTTATAAATCAAACGAGGATTTAAAGCTTAAGTGCTTGCAAAATAATTTAAGACTTCTTGATATGAATGTTAAACACCTCGGCACCGATAAAAACTATGTTACAATGCAAAATCTCATCAATGCTATCGGTGAGCTTGGCGTTGATATGTTCAGCTTTTATGATTGCCAAAAGGTTGAAAAAACCGATGGTGGATATATTTTAAAGTATACCAACTCACAGGAAATTGAAGCGAAAAAAATCATCATCGCAACAGGTCGAGGCGGCGCTAATTTCGTTGCTGATTTTTGCCGTTCCTTCGGTGTTAAAATGCATTCTAATCATATTGATATCGGCGTTCGTGTTGAAATGAAGGATATCATTTGGAAGGAATTTTCCGATAAGATTTATGAGCCGAAAATTCTTTATAAAACCAAAACCTTTGAAGATAGATGCCGTATGTTCTGCTTTAATAAGGGTGGTTTGGTATCTGCCGAGAATAACCACGGAATCATAACTGCAAACGGCCATTCCTTTGCCGAGGATGAAAAGAGAACCGAAAACTGCAACTTTGCAATTCTTTCTTCAATCCGTTTCACCGAGCCCTTTAATCAGCCAACCGAGTATGCTGAGAGTATTTCAAGACTTGCAAATATGATAGGCAAGGGTAATGTTATTGTTCAGCGCTTCGGCGATTTGATAAGAGGCAGAAGAACTAACGACCATAGACTCTCTCAAAACACCGTTGAGCCAACCCTAAAGGCTACTGCGGGAGATATTTCGCTAGTGCTTCCGCATAGAATTTTAACCAACATAATTGAAACCATTTATGCGCTTGATAAGGTTGCCCCCGGTTGCGCTAATGACGATACCTTGCTTTATGGCTGCGAAAGTAAATACTATTCGATAAGACCTGAATTTATCAATGATAAATTCGAGCTTACCGATGGAGTTTATATAATTGGAGATGGTAGCGGTATATGCCGAGGCCTTTCTCAATCGGGTGCTATGGGTATTTATGTTGCGGATTGCATAACAAAATAAGGGATAAGGGAATAGTAAAAACTATTCCCTTATTTTTTCCAAAAATATTGTCAGGTTTTATTGACAATAATGTCGATTTGTGTTATTATATCAATATAGTTTTTAATAGAAATTCCAAGTGAGAGGGGTTGCCTTATGAAAGCCTTAGAAGATAAAATTCTCAAAGAGGGTGTTGTTCTTCCGGGGAACATTCTGAAGGTAACTTCTTTTTTAAATCATAGACTTGATGTTGATTTTCTTATGGAAATGGGAAAAGAAATCGCAAGGCTTTTTGAAACGGAAAAACCAACCAAGATTTTAACGGTTGAAACCTCGGGTATTGCTATTGCTATGGCGGCAGCCGCCGATATGCATTTGCCGGTTGTATTTGCCAAAAAGCATAAAAGCCATAATATCTCGGGTGAAACCTTAAGCGCCGTTGTTCATTCTTATACTCATGGCGTTGATTATACAATAGTTGTTAACAAGGAATATATTTCTCCTGATGATAGGGTTTTAATAGTTGATGATTTTCTTGCTAACGGCAAGGCTCTTGAAGGTCTTATTGATATTGTGGGCCAGGCGGGAGCCGAGGTTATCGGTTGTTCCTGTGCCATTGAGAAAGGTTTCCAGCAGGGTGGGGACAAGCTCCGAGAAAAAGGCATTAAGGTTGAATCCTTAGCCATAGTTGAAAGTATGAGCGATGATTCGCTAACTTTCCGAAAGTAGTATGTAATTTAAATTTACATAAATTAAAAAAAGAGGAGATTTTCAAAATGAAAAAATTACTCGCAATTCTTCTCGCAGTTGCAATGCTCGTATGCTTTGCAGGTTGCGGCGAAAACGGCGGCGATGCTGCCAAGGTTCAATCTATTGACGAAGTTACATTAACAACTCCTTCTCAGATTGAAAAGGTTGCAAAAGAGGACCTCAAGGTAGGTTTCATCTTCTTGCACGATGCAAACTCCACTTATGACAAGAACTTCATTGATGCTGCCAATGCTGCTTGTGAAGCTCTCGGAATCGGTCAAGACCAGGTTATCATGAAAACCGGTATCCCCGAAGGCGAAGAGTGCTACACAACTGCAAAAGAGCTTGTTACCGCTGGTTGTCAGGTAATCTTTGCTGACTCTTTCGGTCATGAGCCCTATATGATTAAGGCTGCTAAAGAGTTCCCCAAGGTTCAGTTCTGCCATGCAACAGGCACTCGTGGTAAAATCGAAGGCGTTGGCAACTATCACACTGCTTTTGCTGAGATTTACAAGGGCCGTTATCTTGCAGGTATTGCTGCTGGTATGAAGCTCAATGAGTTAATCGATGCAGGCAAATTCACCAAAGAAGAAGCTAAAATCGGTTATGTTGGCGCATTCCCCTATGCTGAGGTTATCTCGGGTTACACCTCTTTCTATCTCGGCGTTAAGTCCGTATGCCCCACCGTTACTATGGAAGTTCAGTATACTCAGTCTTGGTTTGATATCGAGAAAGAGAATACCGCTGCTAAGGCTCTTATCGCTAACGGCTGCAAACTTATAAGCCAGCACGCTGACTCTTCGGGTGCTCCTTCTGCTTGCGAAGCAGCTGGTATCCCCAACGTTGCTTACAATGTTGATACTTCTAACATTGGTCCTAACACCGCTATCATCTCTTCCAAGATTTCTTGGGTTCCTTATATGACCATGATGATTAAGGCTGTTTTAGAGGGAACAACCATCCCTGCTGACTACTGCGCAACCCTTAAAGAGGATGCAGTTCAGTTAACCGCTCTTACCAAGAATGCCGCTCCCGGCACTCAGGCTGCTATTGATGCTGCAAAGGCTAAGCTCGATAACGATGAGCTTAAGGTATTCGATACCAAGACCTTCACAGTTGGCGGCAAAGAGCTCACCACCTATCTTGCTGACGTTGTTGATTTGGGCGACTTCGCTCCTGACACTGAGGCTATCGTAGATGGACGCTTTATTGAGTCTGAAAAGAGATCTGCTCCTTACTTCAATGTAATTATTGACGGTATCACTGTTCCGGCTGAATAATTAACTGATTTTAAGGCGGAGTGCATAAGTGCTCCGCCTTATTTCCATTTTTAAAGTGCAGTTATAGCGTGTGCATAAATATGGTTACGCATAGGCTATAACTGCAACGAAAGGAGATTAAACTTTGAAAAAGGCGGCTATAGAACTTAAAAATATAACCAAAACCTTTGGCAGTGTTGTTGCAAATAAGAATGTTAACCTAACCGTTAACCGAGGCGAGATTTTATCTATACTTGGCGAAAACGGAAGCGGAAAAACAACCCTTATGAATATGATTTCAGGAATTTATTTTCCTGATGAGGGCCAAATTTTTGTTGATGGCGAGGAGGTTGTTATCCGCTCGCCCAAAGATGCGTTTGACCTTAAAATTGGTATGATACATCAGCATTTCAAGCTTGTTGATGTTTTTTCAGCTGCTGAAAATATCATATTAGGCCTTAATGAAGAGGGAAAATATGATATCAAAAAGGCAGAGAAGAGCATTAAGGAAATTGCCGATAAATATAGCTTTGAGGTTGAGCCAGCTAAGAAAATTCACGAAATGAGCGTTTCGGAAAAGCAAACGGTTGAGATTATCAAGGTGCTTTATCGAGGTGCTGATATTCTTATTTTGGATGAGCCAACCGCAGTGCTCACTCCTCAAGAAGCGCAAAAGCTTTTTGCGGTTTTAAGAAGAATGAGGGATGATGGCAAGGCAATTATCATTATCACTCATAAGCTTCACGAGGTTTTATCCCTCTCTGATAGAGTTGCCGTTCTTAGAAAGGGCGAATATATCGGAACGGTTGAAACCGCTAAAACAAATGAAGCCGAGCTTACCGAAATGATGGTTGGCAAAAAGATTTCCCTTAATATCGAAAGAAGCGAGCCTGAGAATGTTGAGGACCGCCTTATAGTTAACGACCTTGAATGTATAAGCAGAGAGGGCGTTAAGGTGCTTGATGATATAACCTTTACTGCTCGTTCAGGTGAGATTTTGGGAATTGCAGGTATTGCAGGAAGCGGTCAACGAGAACTGCTTGAGGCAATTGCAGGTCTTCAGCAGGTTCAGTTTGGTGAGATTTCCTATAACAACCCAAAAACCAAACAGGTTGAGAATTTAAGAAATAAAACTCCTATGCAAATCAGGGAGCTTGGCGTTCGTCTTTCCTTTGTTCCTGAGGATAGACTTGGTATGGGCCTTGTTGGCAATATGGATATTATTGATAATATGATGCTAAGGTCATATCGCAAGGGCAAATCAGTTTTCCTTGAAAGAAAGGCTCCAAAGGATTTGGCTCAGCATATTATAGAGGATTTAGAGGTTGTAACCCCAGGTGCTACCACCCCTGTTCGCAGACTTTCGGGCGGTAACGTTCAAAAGGTTTTGGTAGGTCGTGAAATTGCCGCTTCGCCAACAGTGCTTATGGCGGCTTATCCTGTTAGAGGACTTGATATCAACTCCTCTTATACCATTTATAATCTTCTTAATGAGCAAAAGAAAAAGGGAGTTGCGGTTATCTTCGTTGGCGAAGATTTGGATGTTTTAATTGAGCTTTGCGATAGAATTATGGTTATCGGCTCAGGACGTATTACAGGTATTGTTGACGGAAGAACGGCAACCAAGGAAGAAATCGGTCTTTTGATGACCAAATCGAGCGGAGGTGAGAATAATGGCTGAAATCAAAGTTAAGTCAGCTAAGGAGCCCCTTATTCATATAACAAAAAGGGATGATATGAGCTTCTCAAAGTCGGCTCTTGTTCATTTGATAGGCATAGTTGTTGCCGTTATTCTCAGCGCATTACTTATAGTTGCAGTAACAGGTCAAAACCCTCTTGAGCTTTTTAAGGCTATGTATGAGGGTGTTATCGGCACATCGGCAGCTAATATCGGAATAAATAAAAAATATACCGAGTCGATTCATATTGCCGCTATTCTTCTTTGCATTTCCTTGGCAGTAACCCCTGCTTTCAAAATGAAGTTCTGGAATATCGGCGCTGAAGGTCAGGTGCTTATGGGATGTTTAACCTCGGCCTTTTGTATGCTTGAATTTGGCGGAAGAATGGATAATACAGCTTTGCTTATCCTAACGGTTTTGTTAAGCATTTTGGTTGGCGCTGTTTGGGCAGTTATCCCCGCTATTTGCAAGGCGTATTGGAATACCAACGAAACTCTCTTTACCCTTATGATGAACTATGTTGCTATGACCTTGGTTTCCTATTTCATAATGGTTAAGGATAGGTCGGGAAGAAGCGACCTTGGAATACTCAATGAGAGAACAGGCTATGGCTATTTGCCTGAGCTATTTGGAAGAAGCTATATTTTCAATATCCTTATAGTTGTTGGTATGGTTGTGTTTATGTTCATCTACCTGAAGTATAGCAAGCAGGGATATGAGATTTCGGTTGTTGGCGAAAGCGAAAACACCGCAAGATATATAGGCATTAATGTTAAAAAGGTTATTATCAGAACCGTTGCAATTTCGGGTGCTATATGCGGTCTTGTTGGCTTTATGATAGTTGCAGGCGATAAGCATTCACTCAAGCCTGATATTGTTGGCGGTCAGGGCTTCACTGCGATAATGGTTTCTTGGATGTCTAAGTTTAATCCTATTGTTATGATACCCGTTTCAATGCTCATTGTATTTTTAAGTGTTGGCAGTAAGTTTGCAACCTCGGCCTTTAAGGTTGATAACAGTATCGGTGATATTTTAACCGCTATCGTTATTTTCTCAATTATTGCTTGCGAGTTCTTCACAAGATATAAGATTAATTTCCGCAAGGCTAAGAAGGAGGGTTAAGCTATGAGCTTTGAAATGTTAATTGCTTTTATTCAGCAGTCGTTGAGACTTAGTTCAACCCTTTTGCTCGGTTCAACAGGTGAGATTATAACCGAAAAATCGGGCAACCTTAACCTTGGAACACCCGGTATTATGGCGGGCGGTGCTATTAGCGGTATTGTTGGCGCATATTTTTATACAGGTGCAGTTGAAACGGTTAACCCTCTGCTTGGCGTTCTAATAACCTTGCTTTGCGGTCTTATCGGTTCTTTGGTTGTAACCTTAATTTATTGCTTTTTAACAATAACCCTTAAAACAAATCAAAACGTAACAGGCTTGGCATTAACAACCTTTGGTGTTGGAGCAAGTAACTTTATCGGAAGTCTTATCAATAGCAAAATGGGCGGAACAGGAATTGCCGCTTTCCCTGAAATTGGTAAGGCATACCGTGCTTCCTTGCCCTTTGCCGAAAACTTGGGCTGGTTTGGAGATATTTTCTTATCCTATGGATTTATGACCTATTTGGCAATTATTATTGCTCTTGTTGTTGCTTTTGTTATAACAAAAACCAGAATCGGTCTTAATCTCAGAGCAGTTGGCGAAAATCCCGCAACTGCCGATGCGGCAGGTATCAATGTTGATAAATATAAGTATGTTGCAACCTGTCTTGGCGGTATGATTTCGGGTCTCGGCGGTCTTTGCTATGTTATGGACTTTGCGGCAGCAAACTGGCAAAACAACATTCTCGACCAATTTGGTTGGCTTGCAGTAGCGCTGGTAATATTTGCTGTTTGGCGTCCCAATATTGCAATCATTGGTTCGATTATCTTTGGCGCTCTTTATGTTATCGGCCCCTTCCTTTTAGGGCTCAGCAATAAGGACCAAGAGCTTATAAAGATTTTACCCTATCTCGTAACTATAATAGTTCTTGTTATTATCAGTATCCGTGATAAGAAGGAAAATCAACCCCCCGCAAGCTTGGGATTATCCTATTTCAGAGAAGAAAGATAATAAAAACCGAGGAGATATCTCCTCGGTTTTTTAATGCGTAATTCGTAATGCGTAATGCGTAATGCGTAATGCGTAATGCGTAATTCGTAATTAAATGTTTATTCTTTACAAAAATAAAAAATGATGATATAATAATGTTGCTACACATCTGAATAAGCACTTAGTTAGGGGAATACTATTTGGTAAAAATGTATTCTCTCTCCCTGACTTTGTGCAGATGTGTAGCAACATTGAGAGATGCGTTTTTCGGTGCGTCTCTCGGGACGCACTTTTTTAATTTTGTGAGGAAATTATATGAAAGAAATAAATAAAAGAATAAGGCAGTATAGGAAGAAAGCGGGGCTTACTCAAAACGAATTAGCTGAGCTTATCAGTATGAAAGGAAGCACCTATTCCCAAGCCGAAAGGGAAGGCATTATAACCTGTGAGTTATTGTTAAAGGTTGCCCCTTTTTTAGAGGTTGAGCCCGAGTTTCTTTTAACAGGCAAAACTTTTGAGCCACCCAAACCGATAATTGACCCGCCACCGCCACCACCTCCTCCAAAACCAACCTTTGAGGAAGTGCTTAGCCATAAGGAAAGAAATATAATTAAAATTTTCCGTTATATGAGCCAAGAAAAACGAAATATATTATATAAATTTATAAATGAATTAGATGCAAAAAACTAATCCCCCGATTTCTCGGGGGTTTTGTTTTATATTTTCGAAAGTAAATTATCTATCGAGGCATCGTTTTTAAAATCAACCTCGCAAGGCTTTTTAATAAGCGACCAGCTTTCCTTTAAAACGCTGATTTCGTTTGGAGCAACAGTTTTAAGCTCGCCGAGGGTTTCAAATTCGAGCATACAGTTATTAGTATAAACCTCGAAAGAGCAGTTGCCATCAGGATATCTGCCGTTCGGATGATTAGTATCATATTTCTTGGCAAAAATCTCATCGCCTAAAATATAATAAGCATTTCCGCCATTCAAATCAAATCCCAATTTCATCGGTCCATCGCAATTCGGGTTTTGCTTAACGGTAACATACTTCTTGCCCCAATAAATTCTATCATCGCTCATATCGGTATAGGGCCAAACAGCAATGGAGCGGTTGGGGAGGAGCCCTGTATCGTTGGTGTTCATAGGAATCAGCATTGTTCCGTTCTTAGCGCAAACAGAGAGTGCCCAAATGGCAAAATCTTTAGGAGTATCACTTGCGTTTTGCACCTTCATAGTAACCTGCATATTGGCGTCATCATCATCCATTTTAAGCTCAAGAGATATTTTAGCGCCAATCTCGGTATCATCAGCTTTATAGAAAATTGCGCCGTTTGAGGTCGCCTCATATTTAACGGGTTTATCATCGGGGGTATAGGTTTCGGGATAGGATTCGGGGGAGAGCCAAATTCTATGTCCGCCAAGGTTTTCCCATTTTCTGCCCTCGCCGAAGAAATCAGTGTAAGCCTTATCGCCCAAACCGCCAAGCTCTTCTCTTTCGGCGCACATAAAGTTTTGGGAATCTTTAAAACCAAAGCTTATAACCCTCGGTCCTAAATCAAGGGTTACCAAAGCTTCAATAATTCCGTTTGAAATACTAAGGCATTTTCCATAGTCCTTAAAGCTCTCGATTTCTTTTAATGTTACCATTTTTATTACTCCGTTTTAATGATTTTTCGTGTATATTCTATTCCGCATTCAAGCGGTGTTTCAAGTGTTAAGCCGAACAAATCGGTGGCTTTAGCCTCGGTTTCAAAAACCTTTTTAGCATTAGCCGATAAATTGTTTATATCGGCAGTTCTGCTTATTACGGGAACAGAGGAATTTTTGAGATTTTTAAGGTGCTTCGAGCCGTTTTTTGAAAAGCCTAAAACTCTGATATAAGGCAAAGGTTCCATAAAAAACTTATTATCGGCTCCGATGAAAGCCGATAAAACAAGTCTTCTGATACGAGCTAAGGTATATCGTTTGACCTTGATTTTTTCATATAAATCGTCAAGACTTTTGGCGGTTTTTATCGCTGAATAAAGCTTGTTTTCAAGACCCTCGCTCAAATCCGGAAGAACCGATAGCTCCTCTTCGGTTTTAGTTCTGAGAACTGCTAAAATTGCCGTTTCAATTCTTTTTATATCCGAAATGCTTTCGGGGGTTATTAGCTCAAGGCTTTCCTCTGGCATATATTTTTGAGCAAAACCGAAGTTGCCCGATTTTAATTTTTCTCGAAGAAGAGAAGCCGATACAAACCGAGCCTCTTCTAAAGAATCGTGCATAGCGCCGATTCTTTTAACCGTTTCAAACTCGGCATTATAATTAAGACTTCTTGCCGCAATTATATATTCGAGGCCTAAATTGTTGTTAGCAGACGATAAAATATCCTTTTCGCCGCCAAGAGCTTCGCAAACTTTTTGGCGGGCTTTTGCAAAGGTAATGCCATTTTTAAGCTCTTTTGAAAGCTTTTCAGAAAATTCTTTAGAGCATAAAATATCGGCAGTTTTTAAAAGGGTTTGGATATTGCCGTTTTCACTGCCGAAAATAATCTTCTCGGCGCCTGCTTCTTTAAGCGCTGAAACAGCACCAAGCGCAAAGTTTTGAGCGGTTGACATACTCCATAAAACAGGAAGCTCAATAACCATATCGGCACCGCTTTTAAGGGCGGAAAGGGTTCTGATTCTTTTTTCGGCAATAGCAGTATCTCCTCGCTGAACAAAGTTGGAGCTTAGAACGCAAATAACCGTTTCTCCCTGCTTTTTTGCTTCATCTAATAAATATTTATGGCCCTTATGCAAAGGGTTAAATTCGGCAATTATTCCGATAACGCTCAAATTATCACTTCTTTTCAAAAAAAACTTGAAAAACTTTACTAATTATAGTATTATGTATAGGTATTATATAATAATTTTAAGCCTATTTCAACTGCGGGTTTTAAGATGGAGGAAATTAAATGAAAATTTTTGTAGTTAATGCAGGAAGCTCATCACTTAAATATCAGCTTATTGATATGGAAAATGAGCAGGTTCTTTGTAAAGGTCTTTGCGAAAGAATCGGCGTTTCGGGAGAAATAACCCATAAAGCTGCCGATGGCAGAGAGTATGTTGCTGAAACCGCAATGCCAACCCATAGTGAAGCTTTTGAGGCTGTAGTTTATGCTCTTACAAAGAGTGATGCTAAGGTTATTGATTCCTTTGATGAGGTTTCGGCTATTGGCCATCGTATAGTTCAGGGTGGTAGCATTTATAATGGCTCTTGTCTTATCACTCCCGAAGTTCTTAAGGATATCGATGAGCTTGGCGCATTAGCTCCTCTTCATAATCCTGCCAATCTTTTGGGCGTTAAAGCCTGCATTAAAACCTTTGGCGAAGAAATTCCTCAAGTTGCAGTTTTTGATACCTCTTTCCATCAAACAATGCCCGCAAAGGCTTATATGTTTGCTCTTCCTTATAAATATTTTGAGGAATATCAGGTTCGTAAATACGGAGCTCACGGCACTTCGCATCACTTTGTAAGTGATAGAGTTGCCGCTCTTGAGGGCAAGGATAAAAAGGATATTAAGATTATCACCTGCCACCTTGGTAACGGTTGCTCGATTACTGCTATTAAGGATGGCGTTTGCCTTGATACTTCAATGGGATTCACTCCTCTTGATGGATTTATGATGGGAACAAGAACCGGAACTCTTGACCCCTCAGCGCTTACCTTTATTGCCGAGAAAGAAAATCTTTCTCCTGCAGATATTAACCGCATTTGCAATAAGGAATCGGGTGTTCTCGGAGTTTCGGGTGTTTCTAACGATAACCGTGATGTTGCCGAGGCTGCTGCTAACGGAAATGAGAGAGCTCAGCTTGCCATTGATATGCAACGCTATCAAATCATTAAATTCGTTGGCTCTTATATCGCTGCTATGAACGGCGTTGATGCGATTGTTTTCACAGGCGGTATCGGCGAAAACGATGCAAAGCTTCGTGAAACAGTTTGCGAAAGCCTTACCTATTTAGGCCTTGAGATTGATAAGGAAAAGAATGCTGTTCGAGGTAAAGAGATTAAGATTTCAACCGATAACAGCAAGGTTAATGTTTATATTATTCCAACCAACGAAGAGCTTGCAATTGCACGTGATACATTAAGAATTATTTCAAAGTAAAGAGAAGAAATTATGAATATAACTGAAACAAAATTAGCTATAGAAAACGGAAAATTTGATGAAAGCCTATCCCTTTTATATGGGGAGACTGTTTTATCCAAAGAAAGATATCAAAAAGCTCTTGATGAGTTTATGAAGCTTTATCACGGCGGCGAGAACATCAGGATTTTCTCGGCTCCCGGAAGAACTGAAATCGGCGGCAACCATACCGACCATCAGCATGGATGCGTTTTGGCAGGTAGCGTTAATCTTGATGTTATTGCTGTTGTAGCTCTTAATGAGGATGGCAAAATCCGTATCAAGTCGGAAGGCTATGATATGGATACGGTTGATATTGCCGACCTTAATAAGAAGGACTGCGAGAAGGGTAGAGCAATTTCCTTAATTAGAGGTGTTTGCGCTAAGTTTAAAGAGATGGGTATTTCTCTTCAGGGTTTTAATGCTTATACCACCTCTAATGTTTTAAAAGGCTCGGGACTTTCTTCTTCAGCGGCTTTTGAGGTGCTTATCGGAACCATTCTTAACGGACTGTTTGCCGATAATAAGATTGACCCCATAACAATTGCCAAAATAGGT
>CAJGDQ010000012.1 GCA_904502215.1 Clostridiaceae bacterium | reverse complement strand
GGTTTCTCAACCATATTTTCCAATCCTGAAGAACACCGCAAAATAGAAAAGGTTAAAAAGAAAAAGCCCCTTATAAAAATTATGGCTTTCTTCCTTTCCCTTGCTATTTTAATAGGCGGAACTGTTGCTGTTATAAAGCTTATCCCCGAGAGAGAAGAAGAGGATAATTTCGTTCCCCTAATGGATGAAATCGAAATTCTTAATTTGGAAAGTGATACCTTCAAAACTGTTACTATCCAAAATCAAAACGGAAAGTTTGAGTTTTATAGCCAAGCCGTTGAAAACGCCGATACTTCTTCTAGCGAAACCGCTGCAGTTAACTGGTTTTTAAAGGGATATGATGAGGATGTTATAAGTTCTCCCTTTGCTTCCCAAAAAATTGAAGGCATTAGCCTTGTAAACGCCATTCGCAAGATAGAACAAAAGAGCGATAGCGAGTGCGGACTGGTTAACCCCAATTTAACTGCCGAAATTGTTACCGATGAATCTACCATTAAGCTTTCGGTGGGCTCAGCTTCACCCGATAGAACAGGATATTATTTTAAGCTTTCAAGCAAGGATGAAATTTATCTTGTTAGCGAAGAGGTTAAATCCAAATTCGAGTTTTCGGCTTTAGACCTTGCAAACAGTGATGTTTTAAATGGACTTCCTTTAACCGAGGATATGACCGATTATATGGATGACAAAAGCGACCTTTCAACCTTTGACTCCATTACTGTTTCGGGCAAGAATTTCAAAAACAATATAGTTATCGTATCAAATCCCGATGATGAACTTCTGCAGTATTCAGTTATAAGTCCTATGAAGAGAAGGGCGCAAAATGCCGATTATCTTATGGAAGCATTTAAAAACGGCATTAATGTTTTGGGTGCATATTCACTTGATGTTTCTGCCACTTCCCTTAAAAAATTCGGTCTTGATAACCCTGATTTTGTTATGACTATGAAGGCAGGTAAGGTTACTCACACCTTTAAATTTGCTCTTCAAGATGATGGCAACTATGCCGCTATTTGCACAGGTGAAAAGCTTATCAAAAAGGTTGCTCTTGATACTGTGCCATTTACCGCCTTTAAAGAAACCGATTTCTATTCAAATTGGGTTTGTATGGAATATCTTATAGACCTTTCAACCTTTAAAATCAAATGCGGCGATAAGTCTTACGAATTTATAATTGAATCTACCGAAAATGATGAAGGCAAGCTTGAAACAACAAAGGTAACTATAGATGGTAAAACTATAGATGTTGATGAATTTAAAAATTTTTATCAGGAGTGCATTTCATTAACCAGCTCTGGTTTCGAAACCCAAAAGCTTACTGCTAATCCTGATTACAGTATAGTATTCAAGTTTTCGGACGGCTCGGTTAAAACCTATGATTTTATAAAATCGAGTGCCACTAAATATCAATACCGTGAAAACTCGGTTGATATGGGCAAGGTTAACTCCTCCGATTTAAATAAGGTTATAAAGGCACTTGAAGATTTAGTTTAAAATCATAAACAAAATCACCCGAAGAAGAGTTGTAAAAATTCTTTTTCGGGTGATATTTTTTTCTCGATATTTTTGCTGACACAAAATCGATATATTTACCTTTTGGTAAATTCGATATGTTTGTTTTCTCAAACTCGATATGATATAAATCCCGCTCGTTTTACATCCCCGTCTTTGACGAGGCATGTAAAACATATAGAGTGCTATGGCACATATCGAATGGCAGAGCCATATATCGAAAATCCTGAAAAGGATTTATATCGATGCGTTGTGTTATAACACACAACGCTATCAGCGTCCATTTTTTATTTGTTCTTTTTTAATTTTAAAGATTTCTTCGGTTGCTAAAGATAGCTTTGTTACAACATTTTGTTTCTTGGGATAGCAATAAAATGAATCCTTTTCGGTTGAAATATCTATGCAATCAAAGGGCTTGATATAGCAATAATCATATTCAATATGAACGCCATACATTTCAATGGGTTTTCTTTGGATTTTATAATCCTCTCCCCTATAATTACCCTCTAATATAAAACCTTCCTCGCTGTTATGGGTAAGTCTGGCCTTGCCCAGCTCCATAAATCTCATACATCTTGGAAGCGAATAAACCTCAACCTCATCGGAAAATGAATATTCGCCATTTTCTATTTGCCGTCTAACCTCACTTCTTTGCCATTCATACCAATCAGGAATATGAGAAAACTCGGTTTCTCCATTCAAAGCCGAAAGTGAACCATCCTCATTCAGACGCCAACGCTTAGAGCACTCGGTGCAAAATAGCTCACAACCGCTTGAAGCCATCTTATGCTCAGCCTTGCAATTAGGACATTGATATAAAACCTTATGCAATCCTTCTGCACGGAAAGGCTCGTCAATTATAATTCCCTTTTCCCTTTGCCATTTATATTCATCATATTTCATAGCTTCTCTAACTGCGGTATTTATTTGGTCCGCCGTCATCGACTCAACATCCTCTTTTGAAAGGATTTTGGTCATAGTGGTATATAGAGGAACCTTACGAGGCTTTCTATAATTCCAAAAAGGAGTATGCAAATAATTTCCGTGATGAAGCAGAACAACAACCGGCACCTTATTCATCTTTATAAGCTTGCCAAGAGAATCGGGCAGTATTGCAGTTGTTCCAACAGGAGAATACCTCGCCTCAGGATACATACAAAGCACATCGCCTCGGCTTAAAACCTTGCGAATTGATTTTACAAGGTGCAAATCATTTGTAAACTTTCTCTTACAAATGCAACCTAAAAGCTCCATAAGCCAAGGTCTTCTATAATATCCATCAATCGTTGCAACATTGTTAACTCGATGAGGATACGTTGCAATAGCCGAAAGCTGAAAATCGACAAAATACATATGGTTAGAAAGAAGAATATAGGGCGGTTTCAAGCCTTCCATACCAAACTTCTCAATTTTATAAGGCACCCTAGGCATTAAAATTTTACTAACAAGATAAAGCAAAAAGGTCATAATCTTAGGCTGCCTTATGGGATACTTAGAGGTTTTATAATATTTTTTATTCTTATAATTAACTTCCATTTTTTCTCCCAAACTTAAATTTTATCTTTTTTATTATTTTTTCATTTATAAAGCCTGTTAATGCAGTAAAAACCTCTTTGATTTTTTTGCCAATAACTGAAAATATTTCAACTGTTTTTCCCTTGATTTTCAAAAGGTCCAGCTTGCTTATTACAATATATAAAATATTCATTCCGAGAATTGCATAAGCTGTTCCCTCAGGAAGAGGAGTAAACTGTCTTAAAGCAAAGGTTATAATACCACAGCAAACACCGAATATCAGCTTTCCGATTTTGGTTTTGGGGCTTATTGAACTATCGGTTGCAATAAAAATAGCACCAAGCATAAGACCGCCGCCAAAGAGTGATACCTCAAGATTTCCACCCCAAATAACAGTGCCCAAAGCAACTGTTCCAACAAAGCAAAGCGGAATTATAGGATTTATAACTCGGCGCAAAACCAAATAAAGACCGCCAACCAAAAGCAAAAATGATGAAGTTTCGCCGATGCAACCACTATGTAGCCCAAAGAAAAGATTTTTGAAAATCGGGGTTGTTTCAGATACCAATGGTGTTGCAGAGGAAACCGGCATATAGGAAACCGGCTCTATAAAATTATTCATCAGTCTTGGGAATATCGCAGCCAAAAGAATCCTAACAGTTATAACAGGATTTAAAGCAAACCCGGCTATTTCACCAAGCAACAGTTTAACAACAATTATAGCAAAAGCGCCGCTTATAGCCGCCAACCAAATCGGAAAGGTTGATGGAAGATTCATTCCAAGCAAAAGTCCGATGGCTGCCGCCGTTAAATCTCCGATTGTTAAAGATTGTTTGCGAATTTTATTCCATAGAAACTCACTTATAAGCGCACCTGCAACTGTTGCAAGCAAAACAAAAGCCGCTCTTATTCCAAAAAGAATACAACCAAAAACACAAGCAGGAAGAAGAGCTATAATAAAATCAAGCATCCTTTCCATCGTGGTATTATTATGCTTTATTTCGGGAGCAGTATCTATATTTGAAATACTATCCATTTATCATTCTCCTTTTTAGCATCGGTTAAATACTTTTTAATTTTACTACATTTTGATAAAATTTTCAAGTATATAAAGAAACCTTGATATATTGCTTGCAAAACCTTATTTGTTATGATAGAATATATTATGTTGTAGTATATACTGCAAAGAATATTATATTTTGGAGAAGAAAATGTCTGAGAAGTTTATTAGTGATTTCGAAAATAAAAAGACAGTTAACTTTGCCGAGCTTATGCTTTTGGCAATTAAGCGTTGGTTTATAATAGTTCCTATAATGGTTGTTTGTTTAGTTCTTTCCTTTATTTATTCAACCCTTATTGCAACCCCTATGTTTGATTCAACTGCAAAGCTTTATGTTGTTAATAAAGAAACCCAGGTTGTAAATTCGGTTGATTTTTCTATTTCAACCTATCTTACCAATGACTTTACTGAAATCATCGGTGATATGGTTGTTCTCGAAGAAGTAGCTAATGACCTTGGTAATAAATACGATATAGATACCCTCAAAGGCTTTATAACAGTTTCTCAGCCTGAAAACACCCGTATCATTGAAATAACAGTTCGCTCTCCCAAGGCGGAGGATTCAAAGCAAATAGCCGATAGCATTTGCCGTATATCTCAGGATAAATTGGTTGATGTTATGGGCTTTGATAGAATTAATATCATAAGAAACGGAAGCCTTGAAAAATATCCTTCCTCCCCGAGCACTGTTTTGAATCTTATATATGCCTTTATCTTTGGTGCTATAGTTTCAGCAATTATTGTTTTAACTATATATTTAACCGATAATAAGATTTCAACAAAACAGGATGTTGAAAAATATCTTAACCTCAGCGTTTTGGCTTCTATCCCCTATAACCAAGGCAAACAAAAACCCAAATATTAAAATATCCGAAAGGTTAAATAAATGAGTATTATAAATTTTGATGATTTTAAAACAGCGGGAAAGGTTAATTTCAATGCCTCCGCAACAACCGATTATTCAACAAATGAAGCATTTAAAACCCTTCGTTCAAATCTTTTATTTTGCGGAAAAGATAAAAAGGTAATTCTTGTAACCTCAGCTCTTGAGAACGAGGGTAAGAGCACCGTTGCAACCGAGCTTTCAAAAAGCCTTTCGGAAATCAATAAAAAGACCCTTCTTATTGATGCCGATATGAGAAAATCGGTTATTCTTCGCCGCAATCTCAAAACTCAAGGGATTTTAGGTCTTTCTGAGCTTCTTTCGGGTCAAGCAACTGTTAGTCAGGTGATTTACAACACCCAAATGCCCAATTTTGATGTTATTTTCAGCGGCCATTTCCCGCCCAACCCGGTTGAGCTTTTGAGTAACGATGTTTTCAAAAAGATTTTGGAAGACTTTAAGGATGTTTATGATTACATAATTATAGACTCTCCCCCTCTAAGCCCTGTTATTGATGCGGCAGTTATCTCAGTTAACTGCGATGGTGCTATACTAGTTATTTCCTCGGGTAAGGTTAAGCAACAAGAAGCTCTTCAAGTTAAAGAACAACTTTCAAAGAGCGGCTGCGAGATTATCGGTGTTGTTCTCAACTATACCGAACAACGTGGCAGCATAAATGCCCGCTACCATAAACAGCCCTACGGCAATCCCTATAACACAAAAAGATAAACTTAAGGACTCAGGTTTTCCTGAGTCCTTTTCTTATTTCCTATGATAAACATAATAAACGGTTATATCCATTTGTTCACCGTTTAATTCATTAACTCCCGAAACGGTTATACCGTCTCCGCTTAGCAGTGTGTAATATATTGAATCAGCGGCCTTGCAACGAAAAACATCCTCTTCGCCGCACATAACACGGATTTCTCCATTTATTACAACGATTCTTCCTCTTTTGCCAAGTATTTCTTCCTCAACCTCGCCGTTTTCTTTTCTTATTCTGCGGGTTACATACTTAATTTCCCTACCATCCATTTCCCTTAGAACAGCCTTATTTTTATCCTTTTTCAAAAACCAAAACATATAAAATTCCCTTTAAACTTTTTCTTTGATTTTAGCATAACGCCCTTTTAATGTCAAATAGAAAAGCCCTGTTTAAACAGGGCTCCTTTTACTCGTATCTTATCAATTTATGAGCATCGTTTGCATCCTTGAAAATACCACTACTTATCGCACCAAAAATAGCCGCACCGAAAGCTGCTTCTTCCAAATGAGCAGGAATTTTAACTTCTCTTTCAAATTTCTTTTCTGAAATTTTCTTGAAACGCTCATTCTTTCTGATGCCGTTGCCCGATGCTACAAGACCGCCCTTCTCGCTCTTCATCTCAAGATAAAGATTATAAAGCTCATCGGCCATTCCGTTAAGAACTCCAAGGGTTAACTCCTCAGGAGTAAAATTGCTGACGGTTAAACCATTAATACTTCCCTTTATCGATGCATCATTTCTTGTTCCTGCAAAACGGGTATCAACTGAAATGGTGCTTTTTTCTATGCTTTCAAGCATTTTATCCATCTTTGCATAAACCTTGCCCTCATTCTCTTCGTCCAGAATTTTTGCATAAAAATCCTTTAGCAATGAGTAGGCTCTGCCGCCGCAAAGAGCTGCGCCAACAACCAAATATTTTCCCTCGAAATAGGGTCTGGTTTCAAGATTTTCGCTCTCAATTATATCATCCGAAATTATCGAAACCTGACTACCGGTTCCAACATTTAAAAGCAGGCTATCCTCATCCTTAAGGCAGGAAAAAACACTTGCTTGATTATCGCCAATAGCAACGCTTACGGGAATACCCTTATAATCTCCTGCTATGCAATAATCATTTACTACTTGTAGATTATTCTCGAACTCAAAAGTATTACTTTTTAAATTATATAAGCCAAAGCTGGCAGCATCGCTCGAATGAATTTTTGCCTTTTTGAGTGAGCAAAGCTTCATAACAAGATAATCATGAATTGTGCAGTAAGAAAGGGCAGTATTTGGCACTAAACCATTTTGGCGATTATAGAAATCGGTAACTGCTCCATACCCGCTCTTGCTGTTTAAAAACTCAGCATAGGTAGTATCTTTAAAGGGTTCATTTCCCCTTGCGTCCTGCCAAGTATAAAGCGGACTTACTGCATTTCCATCCTTATCATAATAAACAATTCCATGCATCTGACCTGTTACGCCGATAACAGCAGTCTCTTCGGTTACAAGTTGCTCTAAAATTTCGGTTGCAATACCAATAATCTTTTCGGGAGACTGAATTTTTTCAAACTCCCTACCCTCGATAAAAGCATTACTGTTAATAGTTTTAGATTTTAAAACCAAACCGCTCTTAAGGTCAACCGACACGCCGCAAACACTGGTTGTTCCAAGGTCTATTCCTATAGCCTGCATATTAGTAACACTCGATTATTTCCATATTTCCACTCATTTTAAAGTTGCCCATAGCAATAAACGGCATAAAGAAATAATCGCCTTTCTTAATTTTCTTGTTATAGTTGTTACCGCTGATTTCACCCTCACCCTCGGTTACGATATAAATAGCATAGCTATCCTTAATATCGGCAAGATAACTGCCATCAATAAGCTTGATTCTATTTATAACAAAGCAATCGGTAATATCAGGGCCTACAATCTCTTCTTTTACTATATCACTTGAACTAATTTGTGCTTTTGGAGAGAGCTTCGACTCGGGCGCAGGTCCAAAATCGAAGCAGCTAACTGCAGCTTCACGAGAAAGACCCATATACATTTCCCTATCGTTAAGCTTATAATCGCCGCAATAATGCTCGGGTTGAATAGTGAAATCCGTAGGCTCTTGAACCTCTAAGATAAGGCAGCCTTTACCAATAGCATGAACCGTTCTTGCAGGAACAAAATAAACCTCACCTTTTTTTGGGGTTACCCATTCCATAAGACGCTCCATAGCATCCATATCGGTTTCGCTTTCATCAATCGCCCTCTCAAAATCCTCCTTGGTAACTCCATTTTTAAATCCAAAGAAAATTTTGGCATCGGGACGAGTATCAAGTATTGTCCAACACTCTGTTTTGCCATACTCTGAACCGAAATGTTTTTTAGAAAAAGCTTTGTCAGGATGAGCTTGTGCAGGAAGTCTTATAGCGCTATCAAGCGCTTTAACAAGAATCCTAAAACTATTGCCTTTGCCCAAAAGTTCATCATAATACTTATCCAAAAGCTTATCGAAATAAATGTCAGTATCCTTCACTTTAGAAATACCTTCATTTTCATCCTTAGAATCTTTATTTATAGCCCTAACATTCGAGGCTATCCACTCCTCAGGCAAAAATCCATCAACAGCCTCATCGCCGAAAAAGCCTGCGAAAAGCTTGCCACCTGTATAAACTCTGCCAACACGGTTTCTTTCAAAAAATATAGGTTTTGTAATCATTTCTTTCTCCTAACAACTAATTGCAGTTGAGTTCAAATCAAGTCTTTGAATAATATCATATTGAATTTCGGGAGATAAATCAAGGAAGTTAACGAATGTTCCGTGAATTCTCATAATATAAACTCCGCTCGGAGCATATTTCTCGGGGTTTGCAAGAACCTTTCTAAGAGTTTCGGGAGTTGTAACATTAACATAAAGATAGAATGGCGAAACACCCTCTTTAAGCTCATTGAAGAAAAGCGGTCTTATAATATTGTTATAAAACTGAACTCCCTTTTCTCCCAAGTCAACCCCATTAAAATATTTCGGGTCTATTCCAAGATGCGAAGCATAACCGCCGTTAAACTTTTCAAAAGGCAATTTCATATTTGATAAAATTCTAAAGCCTAAGCCGTTTGAAGCCTCACCATAAAGCGGGTCAACTCCATAACCGAACATTTTGCGAGCTTCTCTTCCATCAGGAGTAGCACCTACCCAATAACCATATGTTAAGTGGGTTGAAGGAGAAGAGAAATCGGGACGGAAAGGATTGCCAAGATAGTTTTTCTTAGAGCTTAACATATCTGCAACCCTGTTTGCAATTATAGCCGCCTCATCATCAACCTCGGCAATATTGTTGCCAAATTTAGAGCATGATAACAAGAACTCTCTCAAATCCTCATAACCCTCAAAATTATTCTTAAGAGCCGAAATTAACATATCCTTGTCGTTATATTTCTCAACAAACTTATCAATAGCAATAAATGAATCGGCAAGAACGCTAAGACCGTGAACCAGACATCCGCTTCCGTTATACTTGGTTCCTTGTTTTTTGGTGTCCCTCATATCAGCGCCATATTCAAGACCGCCCATAAATGAGCTTAAGAAAGGAACTTTAAGCTCACTAAGAGCAACAGAAGCACCGTTTGCCGAAGCCACCATTTCATCTATAACCTTATCGAGTGTTTTATAGAAAGCTTCTCGAATATTATTAAGCTCAAATCCATCGGTTTCCATAAGCTTTTCGCCCGTTATTGCAGAAACACCGTTTAAAAGCACCATTTCAAGAACCTTTGGAAGACTTAACCAACTGTTAGTTGTGTTAGCATTATCCTTGCCCATAATAAGCGGTTCCTGACAACCTGCGATTGAGGTATCGGGGATATCAGCCTCATCAACACCATTATTTTTAAGAATTTCAAATAACGAATCATCATTGAAAAGTGATGGTGTTAACACACCCGGAGAGAAGAAAAATCTTCCCATCTCACGATACATTTCTTCGGGGGTGTTCTTATGGAGCTTAACCGAAAGAATAGGCTGAGGCAAATTCATATCAAAATAAGCATCCATAATAGCGTAACTCATAACATTTGAAAGGTCGTTGCCATTAACATCTCTACCGCCAACGATAACATTCTGAGAAATTGCCCAGCTTCTATCGCCAACGTTATAGAAAACGAGAAAATGCTTAAAGAGCTCAGCCGCATCCTCTCTTGAAAGTTCTTTCCTATAAGGCTCAAAAATTCTATCAGCATTTCCAAGCGAGAAAGCATAAGGATTCGGAGCCTGCTCTAAGCACATAATCTCCCAAAGCAAAATATAAAGCTGAAGTGCTTCATATAAGTTTTCAGCACCATTTGAATATATATTTTTAAGAGATTTTTCAAGAAACTCCAACTGAGCTTTTCTCTCAACAGAAGCAGTTTTCTTTTGCTCCGCTATAAGGATTAAATATCTATCAATAAGGATTTTAACGGTGCCTAAAGAAACAGCGGCAGCCTCATAAAAATCGCCCTCTTTAGAGCTTGCTTCATTTATGAGTGCATCAATTCCATATTTTAAAGCGGCTCTGAAATCGGGAATAACGTGGCCGGTTACCTGCTCAACAAAGAAGATAACCTCTTTTGTATAATTCTCGGCCTTTTTGTATGTATCGTTAAGCATTTCAACCATCTTGGTTTCAGCAGTGAAAGAACGAACCTTATCAATACGTTCCTTAGTAAATTCTTCGTTAGGCTCTATGTCGTTAAAAATTGCCATGGGGTCGCAATAACCCGAAAAGCCTTCAACGGTAAATGAAGGATTGATTAAAGCATAGCTTCTTGCAAAGGCATCTCGCTGAGTGCCGACGAAAACAGCATTATCCGATAGGCTAATCGGCATAGCCTTTACAACCTCGCACAAAAGATGCGCCTTTTTAACTTCTGGCGAAAAATCTTTATATTTTTCATCATTAAGCATTTCGGTTTCTTTTGCGATAAACCAACCATCAAGTCGTTTAATCTCACGCTCTTCTCTATAAAGAGCTTTTGCCATTTTAGTAAGCTCGCCTGATTTATAAATGTTTTTCATATTTCTTCTCCCCTTAAGTTTTTATAAGTTTAAGTCCTTTAGATATGAAAGCATCTTCAAAAGACTTTAAAATTTCTTTGGTTATAAATCCGTTTTTAACCTTATATTCCTCTTTCCATTTTTCCTTTCCGTATTCATGGTAGGAAAGAAATTCAAAAGCAATATTATCGGTATTATGTAAACTGAAATATTCGGCATATTTTTCGGGATATTCAGCGTTTATTTGGTTTATGAGCGGTATTCTTATATGAAGCTGTCTTCCTGTTTTAGAAAGTTCTTCAAAATTAGCTTTAACCTGCTTGTTTTCAACTCTGGTAAACTCTTTATGCTTTTTATTATCAAAATGCTTGAAGTCCATAATGAGATAATCGGTATACTCGGCAATCTCCAAAAGTCTATTGCTGGTTCCGTTAGTTTCAATGCAGGTGTTTATTCCCTCCAGCTTTAATGCCTTTAGCAACTCAATAAGCTCATCGGGTTGCATAGTAGCTTCACCGCATGTAAAGGTTACGCCGCCGCCCGAGAAAAACAACATTCTTGAGCTTTTGCATTCATTCAGGATTTCTTCTATCGAATAATCCTTGCCGGCAGAAAAATCCAAACCCTCAGGATTTGAGCACCAAATACATTTCATATTACAACCCGCAAGATGATAAACCAAGCGGTTTCCCGGGCCATCCTGCGAAAAGTTAAAGCCCTTGCCGTAAATGCGCATAATACCACCATCCAAAGTTATTGTAAAACAAAATACTTATATTTGGAATTGACAAAAAGGAATTAACAATGTAAAATAAAGAAAATCTTTTAAGGGGGTTTCGGCTTGCAAAATTTCTTTAATTTGGATGAAAGACATACTGTAACCGAGGCAAATATAAACTTTTACGCAAATCCTTTTGTTCATCCAAAGCGAAAAATGAAGGAATATGATTTCATTTATATGCTCTCGGGCGAATGGAAATTTGGACAAAACGATGAAACCTTTCATCTTAAAAAAGACTCCCTCTTAATTCTTTCGGCAAACCAAACCCATTTTGGTTTATCCCCTTGCCAAAAAGAAACCAAGACTATGTATTTCCATCTTTCGATAGAGGATGGCGACCTTATAGGAAGCAACCTTGACATCAATAAGGATGAAACCATTGAAAGCTTAACCGATGCTTCAAACAATAAAAACATCAAACGTTTTTTCTCCCAAATAGTTTCATCAAAGCTTTCGGGAAATCAACGCAAAGCTAATATATATTTTGATTTGCTGATATGCGAGCTTTTGGAGGATAAGCATAACAAAAACGACACCGAAACAGCAACAAAAATCAAAAATTTAATTCACTCTAACCCAGAAAAATTTTACAGTAATATAGAACTCGCAAACAAGGTAAATGTTTCGGTTAAAACTGCCGAAAATAAATTTAAGGAGAAATTTGGTATCACAATTCATCAGTATATACTTAATTTTAAGATTGAAGAGGCAATTTCCTATTTTAATACCTTTCCCAAAATCAGTATAAAGGAAACGGCTTCAAACCTTGGCTTTTATGATGAATACCATTTCAGCAAACAGTTTAAAAAAATAACCGGTTTATCTCCCCTAAAATACAAACAGCAGCTAAGATAGTTCTTAGCTGCTGTTTTTTAATTATTCATATTCAACAACATCAACCCAAGATAGCAAGAATTCACGCTCATGCTCATTGCCCTTAACCGACTGAGAAGCCGCAACGATTGGCATCCATTTCTGAACATACTGCTTGGCAGTATTACTCTTTTGGCAAAACAAATCCAGATACTTTTTAGCCATATTAGTATCACCATTTAAGCAGAACAATAAATAGGTTCTGGCCACATCTGCCGATGCATTACCCTGTGTTGCATGAGACCAGTCAAGAATATAGGGTGTGCCGTCCTCGGCAATAATAATATTTGATGGATTGAAATCTCCGTGGCAAACCTTTTTATGCTTAGGCATACCTTCAAGGCGGGTATGAAGCTCGTAGCGTGTAGTAGCATCGAAGGTGGACTCACTTATTTTACGGTTCATTTTATCCTTAAGCTTGTTAAGAAGAGGACTCTTCTTTTCGTGAACCGAAAGCTGAAGGTTAACGAGGAGTTCTAAATACTCATCCTTCTTCTCTTCATTCTCTTCCATAAGCTGAGCCAAGGTTTTGCCACCTATATACTCGGATACGATAGCCCATTTGCCATCAACCATAGTAACCTCTAAAATTTTAGGTATATTAAGACCTGTTTCCTCAATTCTTGCCTGATTCAAAGCCTCATTAAGAACGTCAGCCTTAGAATAATCTTCATTAAATACCTTTACACATCTATCGCCATCACGATAAATAGTTTTATTGCTTCTTACTGCGATTACTCTATCAAGTTTCATTTCGATTTCCTCCTAAATTTATGCTTGAGCAACAATATCAGCGGCAGTAGGTTTTTTAGATTCAACAAAGTGGTTGCCATAATATGCGTTTAAATACATTTGCTTGATTTCGCTCATCAACGGATAACGGGGGTTAGCACCTGTGCACTGGTCATCGAATGCCTGCTCTACCATATCATCAAGGCGAGCCAAGAAGTCATTTTCATCAATGCCATAATCCTTAATGGTTTCCTTAATTCCAACCTTAGCCTTAAGGTCGTTAATAGCCTTGATAAGATTTTCAAGCTTCTCTTCATCGGTCTTGCCGCCAAGTCCAAGGTAGTCAGCGATTTCTGCATAGCGAGCAAGAGTATGGGGATGGTCATACTGAGAGAATGTTCCCATCTTTGCGGGAGCCTCACAAGCATTAAAACGAAGAACCTCTTCAATCATAAGAGCGTTAGCAACACCGTGGGGAAGATGATGGAAAGCACCAAGCTTATGAGCCATAGAGTGGCAAACACCTAAGAAAGCGTTAGCGAATGCCATACCTGCCATTGTTGCGGCGTTAGCCATCTTTTCACGAGCTTCAATATCGGTTTGACCATTTTCGTATGCACGAGGTAAATATTTGAAAATGTTTTTAAGAGCACCGAGAGCAAGGCTATCGGTATAATCAGTAGCAAGCATTGCGGCATAAGCCTCAACAGCGTGGGTAACAGCGTCAATACCCGAAGCTGCGGTAAGTCCCTTAGGAGCTGACATATGGAAATCGGTATCAATAATTGCCATATTAGGAAGAAGCTCATAATCAGCAAGAGGATATTTAACTCCGGTATCGCCATCGGTAATAACAGCAAAAGGAGTTACCTCAGAACCTGTGCCCGCTGAAGTTGGAATAGCAATGAAGTATGCCTTTTCACCCATCTTGGGGAAGGTATAAATACGCTTACGGATATCAATAAAGCGCATTGCCATATCCATAAAATCAGCCTCGGGATGCTCATAAAGAACCCACATAATCTTAGCAGCGTCCATCGCACTACCACCGCCAAGAGCTATAATAGTATCGGGTTGGAAGGCTGCCATCTGCTTAGCGCCATCCTGAGCATTTCTAAGGGTCGGGTCGGGCTGAACATCAAAAAATGTTGTGTGAGCAATGCCCATCTCATCAAGCTTATCAGTAATAGGCTTGGTATAGCCATTTTGATAAAGGAATGTGTCGGTTACGATAAATGCCTTTTTAGAACCACGAACCGAGCGAAGTTCATCAAGAGCTACCGGCAAGCATCCTTTCTTAATATAAACCTTTTCAGGAGCTCTAAACCAAAGCATATTTTCCCTTCTTTCAGCTACTGTTTTAATATTTAATAGGTGCTTAACACCAACGTTGTCAGATACCGAGTTGCCGCCCCAAGAACCGCAACCAAGGGTTAATGAAGGAGCAAGCTTAAAGTTATAAAGGTCGCCGATACCACCGTGAGAAGAAGGAGTATTAACGAGGATACGGCAGGTCTTCATACGAGCAGCAAAAGCGTTAAGCTTTTCAGTTTCGGTTACTTCATTGAGATATACGCTTGAAGTATGACCGAAACCACCGTCTTCAACGAGCTTATCGGCCTTATCAAGAGCCTCGGCAAAATCCTTAGCCTTATACATAGCAAGAACAGGGCTTAACTTTTCGTGTGCAAACTCTTCCGAAAGCTCAACGCTCTCAACCTCTCCGATAAGAATTTTAGTGCCTTCAGGAACGATTACACCCGCAAGGTCGGCAATTTTAGCAGCGGGTTGTCCAACGATTTTTGCATTAAGAGCGCCGTTGATGATGATAGTTTTGCGAACCTTTTCGGTTTCCTCGGGATTTAAGAAATAGCAACCACGGGTTGCAAATTCTTCTTTAACTGCATCATAGATGCTCTCGAGAACAATAACAGACTGCTCAGAGGCACAAATCATACCATTATCAAAGGTTTTAGAATGAATAATCGAGTTAACTGCAAGAAGGATATCTGCGCTGTCATCAATGATAGCAGGAGTGTTACCGGCACCTACACCCAATGCCGGCTTACCGCTTGAGTATGCCGCC
>CAJGDQ010000011.1 GCA_904502215.1 Clostridiaceae bacterium | reverse complement strand
TAACAGGACTTGAACCTGCAAGTCTTGCGACACATGAACCTGAATCATGCGTGTTTGCCAATTTCACCATATCCGCATAAATATTGCCAACTAATTATACCATACTTTTAAAAAAAGTCAATAAAAGAAAACGGATATACACCCGTGTGTATATCCGTTTTCTTAATGAAACATTGTTTGAACGCCTTCAACAAATTCGCCTACTGCTTTAACAGCCTTTGCCGAGCCTTTGGAAATGTTTTTATGGTCCTTTAGCATTACCTTTCCAACAACAACTGCCGCCGCACCTGCAACCATTCCGGCTCCTAATCCTTTCATAAATGACATCGAACTATTCTGCATAAAAAAACCTCCCTTTGCAAAAATAGTATATCCGCAAAGGAAGATTTTATTTTAAACTTCAAAAAATTGATTATACCAAACAAGGAAGGTGTAAACCGTCCAAATCTTGCGGCTAAGGTCGGCCTTGCCTTCTCTGTGATTATTAAGAAGCGCCACTAATTTATCGGTTTCAAAATACTTTTTGGCAGCATCGCTTTCGAAAATATTTTTAACCCTTTCATAGTATTCATCCTCTTTAAGCCATACCCTAATAGGCACAGGAAAACCCAGCTTATCCTTGGTTGCAGTTCTCTTTGGCAAGGTTCTTTCGGCCGCTTTTCTCAGAGCTAATTTTGTTGTAACAGTATTAACTCGGCAATTAAGCGGAATGGTTGAAGCAAACTCCATAACCTTTTTATCAAGGAACGGAACCCTAAGCTCCAAAGAATTAGCCATACTTGTTTTATCTGCCTTGAGAAGAATATCCCCCATAAGCCACATATTGATATCAAGATACTGCATTTTAGTAATGGTATCCTTATTCTTTACCTCATCATAAAACCTTTTACAAACAAGGCTTGGAGAAACCGCATTTTTGGCAATTTCGCTCTTCAAAATGGAATTTCTTTCTTTAACTGAAAAGATATTCGCATTTCCGATAAAACGCTCTTCTATGGTCTTTCCTCTTCTAACAAGGTAATTTATACCGTGTTTTTGAGGCAAATAAGAACAAATCTTGCCGATAATTTTCCTAATAGCAAAAGGCAGTTTATCATATAAGGTTAAGGTTAGTGGCTCTTGATAAATTCTATAACCGCCAAAAAGCTCATCAGCTCCCTCGCCCGACATAACAACCTTAACCTTTTCGCTGGCCAAACGACTCACAAAGTAAAGAGCGATAGCGGCGGGGTCGGCCAAAGGCTCATCCATATGATACTGAATAAGTGGAAAGGTTTCCCAATATTCCTTTGGAGTTATAACCTTTGAAATATTCTCAACACCAATAGTATTTGCAAAATCCTTAGCAAAACCAATCTCATTATATCTATCTCCATCAGGACTTTCAAAGCCAACTGTGAAGGTTTTATCAACCTTTGCGGCCTCGGCAATATAGCTCGAATCTATACCCGAAGAGAGAAAAGAGCCAACCTCAACATCGGCAATTTTATGGGCCTCAACCGATTCTCTAACCGCTTTATCGGTTAAATCGGCAAAATAATCTAGCACTCCCTCAGTTTCATTGAAATCGGGTTTCCAATATCTAACCTTTTTCATTTCACCATCCTTAAAGGTGAAAAAATGGGCAGGCTGGAGCTTGAATACATTTTTAAAAAATGTTTCTTCAAGAGCCGAATACTGAAATGAAAGATAATGAGCAAGTGCATCCTCATTTAGTTCTTTTTTGAACTCGGGGTGCTCCAAAAACGCCTTGATTTCTGAGCCAAAAATAAAGCTTTCGCCCATAAAGGTATAATAAAAAGGCTTAATACCGAAGATATCTCTTGCGGCAAAGATAGATTTATCTTTGCGATTAAAAATAACGAATGCAAACATTCCTCGAAGACGATTGACTATATCCTCTCCCCATTCCTCAAAACCATGAAGCAAAACCTCACTATCGGAATTATTTGAAAAAATATGTCCTGCATTTATAAGCTCGGCCCTTAAATCCTTGAAATTATAAATCTCGCCATTGAAAACGAGCACCAAGGATTTATCCTCATTGAACATAGGCTGGTCGCCATCATTAAGGTCTATAATACTTAGTCTTCTAAACCCTAAGGCAATATCCTCATCAATGAAAGCACCTGATGAGTCAGGACCTCTATGGACAATGCGGTCCATCATTTTATGAAGGGTTTCGCCGTTATCCTTTATATAATTTGTAAAGCCTACAAATCCGCACATTAAAACTGCTCCTTAATAGAGTTTATTTTTCGGTTTCAACCTTTAAATTCCCATCCTCAATACTAAAGGTTATATCACCATCATAATCGGTGCGATAAACCTCGGCCTTTATCCTTTCGAAAGCGGATAAAATAGTATTATGAGGATGCCCATAAGAATTTTCTCTTCCAACCGAAATTGCAACAAAACGAGGCTTAACCGCCTCTAAAAACTCATCACAGGATGAGGTGTTGCTTCCGTGGTGGCCCGCCTTTAAAACATCGCACTTAAGATTAATTCCTTCATTTAAAAGGGCCTTTTCGGTCTTAGCTTCGGCATCGCCCGTAAACAAAAATTTGCGGTCCTCAATCTCAGCCACAACAATAACCGAGCGGTTATTTTCATCCTTCATTTCCCCGAAAGAAGCTAAAACCGTTATTTCAAACTCGCCGATACTGAAATTCATACCCGAAACAGCATTATAAATTCCGCCGCCGGTTTCTCTCATCTTATTGATAACAAACTGAGCATCGGAAAGTGTTTCACTCTCAATAGAAATTTCGGGTAAAATAACATTCTTTATTCCATAAATCTCAGAGATTTGCTTTATGCCGCCTGTATGGTCATCGTGAAGATGGGAAAGGATTGCAACATCAATATCCTTAATCTTGCAACTATCTAATTGAGAGCAAATTTCATTGGCCGAATCGCTTGTTCCGGTATCAATAAGTGCCGAATAGCCGTTACTATAAATTAAAATACTATCCCCTTGACCAACATCAATAAACCGAACAAAATCGCTTGAAACATCAAATTCCTCTTGATTTAATGGAGATGAGCCGAAATTTCCAAAGAAAAGCGCAATTACCGTAACAATGCAAAGCAATGTTACGGCAAAAGCTATAATCTTCCTTTTATTTAAACTTCCCTCAGCCATTATTCCTCACCTGCAGCTTCTTTCTCCATAAGCTGTTCTTTGGTGATTAAAACCTTGCGGGGTTTAGAGCCTTCATAAGGGCCTATAACTCCACGTTGTTCCATCTCGTCCATAATACGAGCCGCTCTCGCATATCCTAGCTTAAGCTTTCTTTGGAGAAGCGAGGTTGATGCCATTCCGTTTTCAACAACAACCTTTATAGCATCACTGAGCATAACATCATCATCGGGGCCATCCTCGGCAAGACCTGTTTTTTGCTTCTTCTCAACCGCCGCCTGACGCTCGATTTCAACCATAATATTGTCATCATATTCGGCGGTGCGGTCGCCCTTAATAAAGTTAACAACAGCCTCAATTTCCTGGTCGCTTACAAAGCAACCCTGAATACGATTTGGCTTATTTGAACCAACAGGGCTAAAGAGCATATCTCCTCTACCTAAAAGCTTTTCAGCGCCTGCGCCATCAAGAATTGTTCGGCTATCAATCTGACTTGAAACCGCAAATGCGATTCTTGTTGGGATATTCGCCTTAATAACACCCGTTACAACATCAACCGATGGGCGTTGGGTTGCAACTATTAAGTGCATACCGGCAGCTCTTGCTTTAGCAGCAATACGGTTGATAGAATCTTCAACCTCGTTTGGTGCAGTCATCATAAGGTCGGCAAGCTCATCGATAATTATAACAACGTGAGGCATCTTCTGGATATCGGGGTCTTTTAGGTTTTCAACAAAGGCGTTATAGCCATCAATGTTGCGAACTCCCCTATCGGCAAACATTTTATATCGGTTTTCCATTTCGGTTACCGCCCAACCAAGAGCTCCCGAAGCTTTTCTCGGGTCGGTTACAACGGGAACTAACAAATGCGGAATACCATTATAAACACCAAGCTCAACGACCTTGGGGTCTATCATCAAAAGCTTAACCTCTTCGGGTGTTGCCTTATAGAGAATACTCATAATAATCGAGTTAATGCAAACCGATTTACCCGAGTTGGTAGCGCCTGCAATTAGTCCGTGAGGCATTTTTGAAATATCAGTAACAATAGCCTCTCCGCCGATATCACGTCCAAGAGCTATAGTTAATTTACTTTTTGCAGCAGTAAATGCGGGGGATTCGAAAATTCCTCTGATGCTAACAACATCACTTGTTTTATTCGGAACTTCAATTCCAACAGCCGCCTTATTAGGAATAGGAGCCTCAATTCGAACACCTGCAGTTGCAAGGTTTAACGCTATATCATCGGCAAGATTTGTTATCTTGCTTATCTTAACTCCTGCGCAAGGCTGAAGCTCATAACGGGTTACTGTTGGTCCTCTTGAAATATTAACAATTCGAGTTTCAACGCCAAAGCTTCTAAGGGTTTCAACCAAATGGTCGGCCATTGCCTGAGAACCAATATTCGAAGAGGCGGAAACCTCAGATTCTTTAAGAAGGGTTATCGGCGGGAACTCATAACCGTTATCGGTTGCGGTATCAATACCCTCCTTAACCTCCTCAACAAACTTATCTGTTTCCTCTTTAACATTGATTTGCTCGGCCTCCTCAGCCGTTGCCTTTAAAGCGCTCTTCAAATTTTCTTTATCCTCAGCGCCCTCAGGAGAAGCCGGCATAGCGTTGGGGTCATCGTGATATGTATTTACTACATTTCTTTGCATTTCCTCAAGAGAAACCTTTTCTCTTTTGCGTTTAACCGGAATATCATCAACAGGAATATCAACATCAAAGCCCTTTATAACCTTAAGTCTTTTACCCGATTGGTTTTCTTCCCTTTCCATTCTTGCTTGATAAGCGCTTTCAGCCTGTTCGGAAATTGCCTTAACAGGTCTTGAAATAGAACGGAATAAAGAAATAAGGGTTGTTCCTGTTATTATCATAAGGAAAACGAAAATAAGAAGAATAATTGTTATATGGGCTCCCGGTGTTCCAAAACCTAAATATAATGGCTGACCGATAAGCGCACCTAAAAAGCCGCCGCTCTTCATAGCAGAGCCCGATTCATAAGCAGAGGTTAGGTGTTGCCAGAATGTTAACTTATCATTATGCTTTGAGAAAATATCAACTGCCGCACCTATAAATACAGCAAGCAAGCCTGATTCTATAACCTTTGCGGTTATAGAGCCATTGATTTTATCAAGAGCAAACATAACCGCAACAAATCCCATTAAAAAAGGATAGAAAAATGCAGTTATACCAAAAATGCCAAAAATAGTATTATGGAGCCAAGCCCAAATATTCTGACCCTCAATAAACACAACACAAAGCAAAAATACTGCAACCGAGAACCAGATAACTGCTAAAAGCTGTCTTCTAGCGGTGGTTTCCTTAACAGTTTCACGCTTTGCTTTGGAGCTTCCTTTCTTTCTTCTTGCCATTTTATAATCTCCTTATTTTTTTAAGTCTATTTCAATTTGGCGTTTAAGTTCTTCTATCGAGGAAAACTTTATTTCCTCTCTTAAAAACTCTATGGGGATTATCCTCAATTTCTTGCCATATAAATCCCCTGAAAAATCTTTTATATATGTTTCAGCAATAACAAAATCAGTTTTAAAGGTTGGCCTTATACCTATATTTGTTATTCCCTCAAACTCTTTTTCATCAATTATAATCTTGGTTTTATAAACCCCGAATTTAAGTTTAACCAACTCTTCGGGATATTTTTGATTTATGGTTGGATAACCTAAGGTTCTGCCTCTGGCATCTCCCTTTATAACCTCCTCCTCAAAGGAAAAGGGCTTGGTTAAAAGATTATTTGCCTTTTCTATTTCACCGTTTTTTATATAGTCCCTTATAAGTGTTGATGAAATGGTGTTTTCATCCTCTTTAACAGGCTCAGCTATCATAAATTCTATGCCTTTTTGCTTGCAAAACTCTTCTATTTGCTCGGTATCACCTAAGGCTCCCTTTCCAAAACGGTAATTAAAACCGCAGCAAATTAAAGCCGGAGAATATTTTTTATATAAGCTCTCAAGAAAATCTTCAGGGCTCATATCACGAACTAAATTGAAATCTAAAGTTAAAACCTCTTCTATTCCCAAATCCTTTAAAGACTGCACCTTGTCCTCAAAGCTCATCAAAAGCTCCCTTTTTCCCGAAAAAACAAGCTTTGGCGGAAGAGCAAAGGTTACAACCGTTTTGCTATAACCTAAAGGCAAATTCAAAACCTTTATATGACCTTTATGAAGTCCGTCAAAGGTGCCTAAACATAAGGCTCTTTTCATTTGGTTATCCCTCCGGATAATTTATGATACATTTAATTCCAACTTCCCCTTTTTCAAGGTTTGCGAAACCAATACCTAAAAACTTATTATCGAATTTAACCCTTAAAAGTTCATTTTCTTTGAAATCTTTAATCTTTAGCCTTTCGAAACCTAACTGACCGCCGTTGCAAAAACGAATAGCCTGCTTTTCGGTAACAAAAAGCTCTCTTAAATGAGAAACTGCAATCTCTTCGCTTAAAATATGCTCTTCTATATTATCCTCACTAAGATAATCAAGTTCTATGCAGTCTTTTATATCAAACCCCGAGGCATAGATTCTTCTAAGCTCGGTTAATGTTGCACCGCAACCTAAAAGCTCTCCTATATCACGGGCAAGAGAACGGATATATGTTCCCTTAGAAACGTGAACCTCTATTTGAAACTCATTTTGAGCATCCAAATCCCTCAAAAGCTTGATACTGAATATCTCAATCTCTCTTTCGGGAATTTCGGCCTCTTTCCCCTCTCGTGCTAGTTTATAAAGGCGAACTCCGTCCTTTTTTATAGCGCTATACATAGGGGGGCGTTGCTTAATAACACCAACAAAAGAATTAAGAGCCTGTCCTAATCTTTCGGGTGTTATGTTAACCTCTTTTTCGGATATAACATTACCCGTTATATCATCAGTATCGGTTGCAATTCCTAATTTAACGGTTGCAATATATCGCTTATCGGCATCTAACAAAAGGCTCGAAAGCGCAGTTGCTCTTCCAAGAAAAATCGGAAGAACTCCCGTTGCCATAGGGTCAAGCGTTCCCGTATGGCCAACCCTTTTCTCATTAGCCCGTCTTTTAATAGCCGAAACGGCTGAAAAAGAGGTTATCCCTTTTGGTTTATCCAGCAGTATTAGTCCCTGCATAAACTTCCTCCAAGGCTTCCTTTATAACACTTAAAACTGTTTGCTTAACCTCATCTAAATTGCCCTGAACAGTGGCTCCGGCGGCCGCAATATGACCGCCTCCGCCAAGCTTTTTGCAAAGGGCACTAGCATCCATCGGCGGATATGTTCTCATTGAAATCTTGAATTCATTATCCGATACCTGCTTGGCAGTAACCCCTACCTTAACACCCTCAACACTTCGGGAAATAACCGAAATGCCCTCGAGTTCAGTTCCGCTGCAGCCTGTTTTTTCCTGCATTTCAGCAGTAACAGGCAAGAAGAAGCATCTATCATCAAAATGAAACTCAGCAGCCTCTAAAACCATCTTTTCAAGCTCTAAAAGCTTTTTGGATTTGGTATCAAACATAAGGCGGTTAATCTCAGCCGCATTGATATCAAACTCATAAAGCGATGCCGCAATAAGATGGGTTTTTTCGGTAACATTTGAATATTTAAAGCATCCTGTATCGGTTGCAAGACCGGTATATAGAGCCTTAGCAGTTACAAGGTTTATGTTAACCTTCATTTGTGCTATAAGCTCATAAATACACTCGGCTGTTGCAGCGGCATCATCATCAAGATATAAGTTTTTTGCAAACTGAGTATTTGAAATATGATGGTCGATACAAAGGTCAACAATATCACCAAACTTTTCACTTAAAGCACCGAGAAGCTTTTTATCAGCAACATCAACCGCAATAATAGTAGCATTTTGCGAATCAATATGGTCGGTCTTTCTTGCAAAATAGTCATACTTTTGAGGAATAACATCAGGACATATAACGCAAGCTGACTTTCCAATCTCATTAAGTGCATAATAAAGTGCATAGGCCGAGCCTAAGGTATCACCGTCAGGTGAGGCATGGGTTAAGATAACATAATTATCATGTTTCCTTAAAAACCTTGCAGTTTGTCTTAGATTAAGCCTTTTAGAGCCCAAACTTTCTTTAGTCTTCATTTTTATTTTCCTCTGATTTAAACGATTCGATAATCTTCGAGATATGAGCGCTATGCTCAATAGAGTCATCCGCAACAAAGCGAAGCTCGGGCACCTTTCTAAGCTTTAGTCTGGCACCGAGTTCTCTTCTTAAGAATCCCGAAGCACCCTTAAGGGCCTTAACCGAAGTAACGGTTGCCTCAAAGCCCTCAATAGCGCTTACATAAACGGTAGCATAAGAAAGGTCTCCCGAAACATCAACCTTAACAATGCTGAGTAGCTTGCTGACTCTCGGGTCTTTTACCTCTCTGAGAAGCTCTGAAAGAGCCAATTTTATATCCGAAGTGATACGATGGATTTTATATCCTGCCATCAGTCTCTATACTCCTCCATAATAAAGGCTTCAAAAATATCGCCCTCTTTAATATCGGCAAATTTTTCAAGACCTATACCGCATTCATATCCTTGTGCCACTTCCTTAACATCGTCCTTAAAGCGGCGCAAGGAGTCAATCTTATCCTCGCAAATAACAATACCATCTCTAACAACACGAATCTGGCAAGCTCTTGTTATCTTACCGTTGGTTACATAGCTACCTGCAACAGTTCCAACATTTGAAATCTTATAAACATTACGAACTTCAACAGTTCCAAGCTGATTTTCACGGAACTTGGGAGCGAGCATACCCTTCATAGCTGCCTGAATTTCCTCAATGCAGTCATAAATTACACGATACATTCTCATATCAACGCCATCCCTCTCGGCAGCAGCCTTAGCAACCGCATCGGGACGAACGTTAAATCCAACGATAATGGCACCCGAAGTTTGAGCCAACATAACATCCGACTCATTAACAGCGCCAACACCGCCGTGAATAACATTAACTCTAACCTCATCATTTGAAAGCTTAACAAGGTTTTCTCTAACTGCCTCAACACTACCCTGAACATCGGCTTTAACAACGATGTTAAGTTCTTTGAGGTCGCCCTCGGAAAGACTATCAAAGAGGTTATCAAGTGTAACCTTTTGCTTGGCATTAAAGATTTCTTCCTTAGCCTTTTGCTTTCTTTGTTCAACAAGCTGGCGAGCAAGTCTTTCATCCGAAACAGCATCGAAAACATCTCCTGCATTAGGAGTTTCGGCAAGACCGGTTATCTCAACAGGAACAGAAGGTCCTGCTGTGCTTACCTCTCTGCCGTTTTCATTAGTCATAACACGAACACGGCCAACCGAGGTGCCTGCAACTATAATATCGCCTGAATTAAGGGTTCCGTTTTGAACGAGCAAGGAAGCAACAGGGCCTCTACCCTTATCAAGACGAGCTTCAATAACAATACCTTTAGCTCGGCGGTCGGGATTGGCTTTAAGCTCCATCATTTCCGCAACGAGAAGGATATTCTCAAGAAGCTTATCAATACCGTCATGAGTTTTAGCCGAAACAGGAACGCAAATAATATCGCCGCCCCATTCCTCAGGAACTAACTCGTGCTCGGTTAACTGCTGTAAAATTCTATCGGGGTTAGCCTCGGGCTTATCCATCTTATTAATAGCAACGATAATTTGAACCTTAGCGGCTTTTGCATGGTTAATAGCCTCAATAGTTTGCGGCATAATACCATCATCAGCGGCAACAACCAAAACTGCAATATCGGTTGCCATTGCACCTCTTTGACGCATAGAGGTGAATGCGGCGTGTCCGGGAGTATCAAGGAAGGTTATATCGCTTCCGTTGCAATTAACCCTGTAAGCACCGATATGCTGTGTAATTCCGCCGGCCTCTGTATCGGTAACAGCGGTGTTACGAATAGCATCAAGAAGTGAGGTTTTACCGTGGTCAACGTGTCCCATAACAACAACAACAGGACTTCTCGGCTTGAGGTTATCAGCGTTATCCTCGGTATCATCCATAATTTGTTCCTCAATGGTAACAACAACAGCTCTTTCAATCTTTGCACCCATCTCGGTTACAACGATTTCAGCAGTATCATAATCTATAACCTGATTAACTGTTGCCATCATACCAAGCTTTAGAAGCTCCTTAATAACCTCAGCGGCGGTCTTCTTCATAGCAGCAGCTAATTCGCCAACTGTTATCTCATCGCCAACCGTTACAGTTATAGGAGTTTTCTTTATGCGCTCGAGCTGAATACGGCGCATCTTATCGGCCTCGGTCTCTCTCTTAGCTCCCTGAGGTCTCTTATAATCCTGAGATTTTTGCTTAATCTTTTGCTTTCTCGAATAGTTATCCTTCATCGAGTTAGCAGGAGCAATACTCTCATACTTTTCATTATACTTATCAATATTAACATTAGAGGTTCTGGTATCAACATGACGAATTTGAGCGGGGCCTCTGTTAGGTGCCTCACCCGGTTTTTTATCCTTCTTTTGAGAAACAAAGGGTTTTGGGTCGGAAGGCTTATGCTCCTTCTTCTCCTCTTTCTTTTCCTCGGCCTTTGGCTCTTCCTTTACTTTTTCAGGCTTCTTTGGAGCCTCCTTCTTGGGCTCGGCTTTAGGTTTAGGCTCAGCCTTGGGTTTTTCTTCCTTCTTTTCTTCAACCTTTTCACCATTCTGAGCAGCTGCTGCAGCCTTTAATTGTTCAAGAATAGCCATTTGCTCGGCAAGCTTCTTATTCTTTTCTTCCTCTCTTGCCTTTTTAGCCTTTTCTCTCGATTCAGCACCTGTTGCAAAATATTCATCAAAATTCTTAACCGAGTTTTTAGCAGTTATAAGATTGAAAACCAAACCGATTTCATCCTCAACCAAAACTGCACCCGATTTCTTTTCGGAACCTGTAGCTTCGGTGATGATGGCTAACAAATCTTTGGATTTAATATTAAAATCCTTAGCCATATCACTGATTTTATATTTATTCGTCATTCGCAATTCCTCCTATTCTTCATTTAAGCAAGCCTTGGCAAAATTTTCATCGTTAACCGAAATAATGCCGCATTTTTTACCAACCGCATCCGACAAGGCTTTTATATCAATACCCTCTAAATCCTTATATTTAACCTTGCTCTTATCAGCAAAGAAGAGGGCTTCTTTTCGGCTTTTTGGGGAAATATCCTCAGCTATTATTATAAGCTTTGATTTTCCTGTTTTCATCGCAGTAACCGAAGAATCAAAACCAAAGCTTAGTTTCCCCGCCTTACTTGCAAAGCCCAAAAGGGTTAAAATTTTATTATCCAATATTATCCAACTCCGTTTTTAACTGAGAATATATTTCCTCAGAAACGCTGGTTTCAAAAGCACGGGATAAAGCATTTATCTTTTGTGCCTTGATAAGACATTCCTTATCCTTGCAAATATATGCTCCTCTACCGTTAAGTTTGCCCGTTGTATCGAGCTTAATCTCGCCCTCGCTTGTTTTAACTATTCTAACAAGCTCTCTTTTGGGCTTCATCTCACGGCAGGCGGTGCACATTCTCATAGGCACCTTTTTAGTAGTCATTCAAAAGACCCCTTTAACTATTATTCACCAAAGAATCCGCTCTCGGGATGGATATCTATCTTCCAGCCTGTAAGCTTAGCTGCAAGCTTAACATTTATTCCCTTGTTACCGATAGCAAGCGATAACTGAGCTTCGGGAACCGAAACCTTGCAAACCTTAGGCTCTTCACTTAAAATCTCAACCGATACAACCTTAGCGGGAGATAAAGCTTCAGAAATAAATTGAACAGGGTCATCGCTATATTTAACGATATCAATCTTTTCGCCTGCCAACTCTTCAACTATCTTGTTAACACGGGTTCCCTTAGGACCGATGCAAGCACCGATAGCATCAATTTCAGGGTTAGAAGCCAAAACTGCAATCTTGGTTCTTTGACCTGCCTGGCGGGAGATTGACTTAACCTCGATAGTTCCATCAAAAATCTCAGGAACCTCAGTTTCAAAGAGGCGCTTAACAAGACCCGGATGGGTTCTCGAAAGCATTACTCTGGCACCCTTTTCGGTATCCTTAACGCCAACAACATAAACTTTGATATGGTCGCCCTCGGAAAGAATTTCATCGGGAACCTGTTCAGCCTTAGGAAGTGTTGCATCGCTATGGCCGATGGTTAAAATAGCATTTCCTGTTTTGGGGTCGATTTTTTGAACTATTGCAGTAACAAGTTCACGGTTATAGCTCTGGAACTCAGCAAGGGTTTGACCCTTTTCAGCCTCACGAACACCCTGACGGAAATTGTTCTTAGAATTTTGAGCAACAACTCTTCCGAATTTTCTGGGGTCAAGCTTAATCTCAACAAAACCAAATTCTATGGATTTAGGGTCAATTTTAGCAGCATCTTCTCTTGAAATTTGAGTAAAGCTATCCTCAACCTCATCAACTATTTCTTTTCTTGCAACAACGCTGAAAATCTTGTTTTCAGGGTCGATAGTGCAGGTTACTATATCGTTTCCGCCGAAATCCTTACGAGCGGCAACAACTATAGCCTCAGCAAACTTCTCAGCAATAAACTTTTGGGGGATTCCTCTTTCCTCTTCCATAAGTCTTAATGCTTCGAAAAACTCTGCATTATCAATTTCTGCCTTAACGTTCTTTTTTGCTCTAGCCATTTTTTAAATTCCTCCAAACAAGGTTAATAAATTATTTTTTATTCAAAATCGCAAAGATTTGCTTTTGATATATCTTTAAAGCCGAAGCTCATTTCTTCACCGTCTACCTCTAAAACAACCAAATCTCCTGCCTGTTTTAAAATTCCGATGAACTCTTTTTTAGAGTCTATCGCCTTATAAAGTTTTATTTTCACCCTTTCGCCTATAAACCTTTCGAAATGCTCGGGTCTTATAAGCTCTCTCTCCAGTCCCGGAGAACAAACCTCTAAATAATAGGATTTATCAATCGGGTCAGCCTCATCAATAACGGGGTCAATAGCATGGGAAACCCTTGAACAATCATCAATAGATATTCCCTCTTCCTTATCAATAAAAACCCTTAAATACCATGAAGCGCCCTCTTTCAAAAAGCGAACGTCCCAAAGGATAACGCCCTCATTTTCAACAGTTTCCTTGATAAGAGAATAAACCCTCTCGGCAGCACTTGCCATTCTTTTTCCTCCTTCAAAACAAAAGTGAGCGGGTTGCCCCACTCACCTTTCTTTCAGTCTATCAAAATTATAACACACTCTTCTTTAAAAATCAAGTGTTTTTAAGAATTTTCTTCCGAAGAGGTTTCCTCGCCCTTATAAGAGTTTATATAAATCTTAACGGCGGTGTCAACGTTAACCTTTTCGCCGTATTTAGGCGACTGGTCAACAACCGTTTCAGGCTTCTTATCCTCATCATATTTTTCAAGCACCTCGATGTTTTCATAGAGGAAGCCCTGTTTCAAAAGTTCAAGTTTTGCCTCGGTTTCACTAAGTCCTGAAAGGTTTGCAACCTTAACCTCTTGAACTCCCAAAGAAATAACCAATTCTATCTTGGTATCCCTTTCAACCTCATTCCCTGCCTTTACAGACTGTGAGCAAACTGTTCCCTTGGGGCAATCGGCTGAAAAGTTTTTATCCGAGATTATAATATCAAACATTTCATATTCATCGTTATCTTCAATTTCGGAATAATATTTGCCCTTGAAATCAGGAACCTTATAAAGCTTTGCCGTTATTTCAGCTCCGCTTTCAACCGTTCCGATAGACTCAACAACAGGAGCGCTTGAAGAGCTTTCCTCACTCGAAGAAGGATTATTTCCTATATCAAATATATTATCCTTGAAAACGGTTAAAAGCAAAACAGTTCCAACAATAATAAGAACACCTGCAGTTATTGCGGCAGCTATAATTCCCGATTTTGCAGAGCTGCCTTTTTTCTTCGGAGCTTCATCCTCTTTAACTGCCTTTTCCTTGCGAACAGGGATATCAGGTATCTCACCGTAAATAAGTTCATTTTTAAAAGCTTCAATATTTTTAGTTCTTTCCTTAGGCAGAACCTGCAAACCGTTCGCCAAAGCAGCTAATACCTGACGAGGAAGCTCCTCAGCAAAACGAGAAGGAATGGTCATAACATCATTTTGAAGTCTTAATGTTGCCTCCGGAACCGAAGAACCGATTAAAACTCTGAAAATGGTTGCACTTAGTCCGTAAACATCGGTATATGTATCATCATGCATACCCTCAAAGCCATATTGTTCAGCAGCTGCATAGCCGGCTTCTATTTCGGTTTCAAGCTCGGAGTTCTCCAGCCTTAATTTCTTAATTGCATAACCCGAAATTCTAAGCTTGCCATCTCGGCCAACAATTATAGTTTCGGGCGAAATGCCTCTATGAATGATACCTAAATCATTCATTCCGCTTATGGTATCTATAAGGGGCAAGAAAAGAGCACGAGCCTGCTCCCATTTAAGTGTTCCGCCGTTTCTCTCAAGGAAGCTTTCAAGGGTTATTCCCTGAACAACAGAGCTTACGGCATATATAGTTCCGTTTTCCTCAAAAACACTGGTAACAGGAATTAATGAAGAAAGGGTTGAATGCATTATAGCACGGTTAATCTCGGCAAATTCCATAAGTCCTTCATTGAAGGTATATTCTCCGCCCTTAACCATAGAAACGGTTTTATCAGGATTTCTATTGGCAAAATTAATCGGGAAATACTCCTTGATATTAACTGCTATCTCGGCAGCATTATCCCAAGCAATATAGGTTATACCCTCGCCGTTTGCGGATAAAACCTTGCCGATAACATATCTATCGTCAATAACAAATTTTAAGGGTAAGGCATTTTCGGGATTACGTGAGGAAGAATCAAACGAGCAAATAGGACAAATCTTCTCCCCTCCATTATCATTCATACAGCCTAAACAAAGTCTATCTATGTTAAACATAAAGACCTCCAAAATTTAAAAATTTAAAATATTATACCATAAAAGTATGATTATTTCAACCTTTAATAAGCAAAGCGGCAGTTTCCACATGGCTTGTTCGAGGGAAAAGGTCAGCCGGAGTATATTCAATCAGCTTATACCCATTCTCGCTAAAAAATTTGATATCCCGCGCCAATGTTGCGGGGTCGCAGGAAACATAAACCACCCTATCGGGCGAAAATTTATAGGCAATAGTTTTTATAAGCTCCTCAGAGCAACCCTTTCTTGGTGGGTCAACAATCACAACATCGGTTTTGATGTTTTCTTCCGCCAACTTCTCGGCGGCCTTTGCTGCATCGCCGCAAATAAACCTTGTATTTTTTATTCCATTGTTTTTTGCGTTAAACTCGGCATCTTTCACAGCCTCAGGAATAATTTCAACACCTATAAC
>CAJGDQ010000010.1 GCA_904502215.1 Clostridiaceae bacterium | reverse complement strand
CTTTCAACCTCGGGAGTTGTTAGCGGAATTGAAAAATTAAAGGAATATAATTTCCCCATAACCCTTTCAATTTCTCTTCATGCACCAAATGATGAAATAAGAAGCTCGATGATGAGGGTTAATAAAAAATGGAATGTTGATGAACTTCTAAAGGCTTGCAGAGATTATCAAAAGGTAACAACCAGACGAATATCATTTGAATATGCCCTTATAGATGGGGTTAACGATTCTAAGAAATGCGCTGAGGAATTGGCTAGGAAGTTAATGGGTATTATGTGTCATGTTAATTTAATTCCTGCAAATCCTGTTAAGGAAAATTCCTTTAAGAAGCCTGATAAAAATAAGATTTTTAAGTTTCAACAGGAACTTATTTCTCTAGGAATAAATGCAACGGTAAGACGAACGCTCGGAGCGGATATTGATGCTTCCTGCGGTCAGTTAAGACAGCGAGAAAAGGAGGGGAATAAAGGTGATAATTCATAGTAAAACCGATATTGGAAAGTCCAGAAGCTCTAATCAGGATGCTTATTTTGCGGCTTCTCTAACATCGGGAGCGGTGTTTGCTATAGTTTGCGATGGTATGGGCGGCGCTAATGCCGGTAATGTTGCAAGCGAAACGGCGGTTAAGATTATATCGGAGTATGTTCTCCATTCTTACCGACTTGATATGGATAGCTTTGATATTTCAAAAATGCTCAAAAATGCAATAATTAGTGCAAATATCGAAATTTATGAAATGTCCCAAAAAAATCCCGAATTGAATGGTATGGGAACAACGGTTGTTGCGGTTCTTGTTAATCGTGATAAGGCGGTTGTTATAAATGTTGGAGATAGCAGGGCCTATCATATAGGCGAGGAGCTAACTCAAATAACAAAAGACCATTCGGTTGTTCAATCCCTTATAGAAAGCGGTAAAATAACAAGTGAGGATGCTAAGGTTCATCCGAGCAAGAACGTTATAACCAGGGCTCTCGGCGCTGAAGAAAATGTTGTTACCGATAGTTATGAGGTTACCCTTTCAAAAGAAAGCAAATTGCTTCTTTGTTCAGACGGACTAAGTAGTTTTGCTGAAGAGGAAGAAATTTTAAATATATTCAAATCGGCAGAAAAAGAAGATATAACCGATGAACTTATTGAGCTTGCTAACAATGGCGGCGGCGGAGATAATATAACGGTTGTAACCTTGGCGATGGAGGAATAATTATGGATAGATTTGTTGGAAAAAGACTTGATGGCAGATATGAAATCAAAGAGATTATCGGCGTTGGCGGTATGGCCGTTGTTTATAAGGCACACGATAATCTTGAAAACAAAACGGTTGCTATTAAAATTCTCAAAGAGGAATTTGTTTCTAATGAGGAGTTTTTGCGCCGCTTTAAGAATGAATCGAAGGCTATTGCTATGCTTTCTCACCCCAATATCGTTAATGTTTACGATGTAAGCTTTGGCGACCTCATTCAGTATATTGTTATGGAATATATTGAGGGTATAACCTTGAAGGAGTTTATTGAACACGAGGGAAGCCTTCGTTGGAAGGATGCTGTTCATTTCACCATTCAAATACTTAAAGCGCTTCAGCATGCTCACGATAAGGGTATAGTTCATCGTGATGTTAAACCCCAAAATATTATGGTTTTATCTGATGGAACTATTAAGGTTACCGATTTTGGTATTGCAAGATTTGCAAGAAGCGAGCAAAGAACTATGACCGATAAGGCCATTGGTTCGGTTCATTATATCAGTCCTGAGCAGGCAAGAGGGGATAAGACCGATGAAAAGGCAGATATCTATTCGGTTGGCGTTATCCTTTATGAAATGTTAACAGGAAGAATGCCGTTCCAGGCTGAGAGCGCTGTTTCGGTTGCTATTATGCAGCTCCAGCGTGACCCTCAGCTTCCAACCGAGATTAACGGTTCTATTCCTTTGGGTCTTGAGCAGATTACTATGCATGCTATGCAAAAAACTCCTGAGAGAAGATATCAGTCCTCGGCAGAGATGCTTTGTGATTTAGGTCAGTTCAGAAAGGACCCGTCTTTAACCTTTGAATACCCCTATTTTGTTGATAATTCTCCAACCAAGTTCGTAGGAGCAGTTGGTGTTAAAGAAGAGGTTGATACAATAAAAGAGCCCGAGGCAAAGGAAAAGAATAATATTATTCCTATCTTAGCCGGTGTTGCAACTGCGTTTGTTATAGCTCTTATCGTTGTGGGTATTTGGGTGGCTTCTCAGTTTGGAAAAACAGGCGATGAGATTAAGTGCCCTGATTTTGTTGGCAAGGAACTCAGTGTTATTAAGGATAACAAGGAATATAAGGATAACTTCAAGTTTGAAGAAAAATGGGAATTTAAAGAAGATTTTGCTTATGGTATAGTTTATCAGCAGTCTGAAACTAAGGGCGAAAACCTTAAGAAAGGCGCTAAGATTACCCTTTATGTAAGCAAAGGACAGTCAACAAGAAAGGTTCCCGATGTTTCGGGTAAGACCGAGTCGGCTGCTGTTACCGAGCTTAAATCTAATGGCTTTAAAACAAAGATTGTTGAGATGGCCGATGAGGATACCGAAAAAGGCTTGGTTGTTAAAACCGACCCTGCAAGAACAACAACCGTTGCTGAAGGCACTGAGATTACAGTTTATATAAGCACAGGAAAACCCATTAAAAATGCAAGGGTTCCTGATGTTGTGGGACTTGAAAAGGCTGACGCTGAAAAAGAACTTAAGGATGAGGGATTTGTTCCTGAAATAGTTGAAAAGGCAATTTATTTCAAGAATAAATATTATCCGATTGGTTATGTTTTTGCTCAAGAACCTGCAAAGAGCTCTGAGGAATTACCTGAAGGCACAACAGTTAAGCTTTATGTTTGCTCGGGATATGAGTTCGATATAGAGTTTGATATACCTTCCGACCTCAAGGATGGCAAATATACTATCGAGCTTTATGAAGGTCCGAAGATGATTCATAAAGGAGATACTATAAGCTCGGCTGCAGTTCACGGTAAGTATAAGATAGAAAAGGTTGTTACTAAGTCGGAAAAATTAAAGGTTACTGTAGCAATTTCTCAAGGTGAAGAGCTTTATCAACTTTATGAGTTCAATATTGATAATAAAGAGGGTAAAAGTAATAAGATTACAACCTATAAGAGTTATCCCACTGAGGAGCTTTCAAGCGAAGAAACAAATGGTGAGGCAAACGGCTGATTATGAAGGGGATAATTGTTAAAGCATTATCCGGATTCTATTATGTAGCCGTAAGCGGCAAAACCTATGAATGCAAAGCAAGGGGAAACTTTCGCAAAAGCGGAGTTTCCCCTTTGGTTGGCGATAGGGTTGAAATAGAATTAACGGGAGAAAATAGCGGTATTGTTGATAGGGTTTATGATAGGAAAAACTGCTTATCAAGACCGCCTGTTGCTAATATTGATAAGCTTTTTATCGTTTCATCATATACCTCTCCTAAGGTTAATACTCTGATTATTGATAAAATGACCGTTATAGCTGAGCATAACGGGGTAGAGCCGATTATCGTTTTTAATAAATGCGATATGGGAAGCTTTCTAAAATGGCAAAGAATTTATGAAAATGCCGGCTTTAAAACCTATACCGTTTCGGCAGAGAGTGGCGAAGGTTTTAGTGAGCTTGAAGCAGAGCTTAAGGACTCGGTTAGTGCTTTCACAGGTAATTCGGGTGTTGGCAAATCGAGTATTCTTAATAGAATTTTAGGTCAAGAGATTATATCAACGGGAGAGGTTAGCGAGAAATTAGGCAGAGGCCGACATACAACTCGCCATACCGAGCTTTATGAGCTTCCTTTTGGCGGTTTTGTTGCTGATACACCGGGCTTTTCAGCATTAGAGCTTGATGCCTTTGATTATGAATTAAAGGAAGACTTAGAAAACTGCTTTAAGGATTTCAAGGAGTTTAAAGAAAATTGCAAGTTTTCTTCCTGCACTCATACAAAGGAAAAAGGCTGTGCTGTTTTAGAGGCGGTAGAGCGTGGCAAAATTGAGGAAACAAGGCATAGTTCATATCTTGCTTTTTTTGAGGAAATGAAAGATTTAAAGCCTTGGGAAGCAAATAAAAGAAAAAAGTAACCAAAATAAGCTTTTCTCTATATACTGTTAATGTAGGTCATCGGGAGGGAAGCTTAATGAGAAGAAACCGTTGTTCAAAAAAGGGACTATTTGCTTTAACCTTTGCGTTGGGGCTTCTTGCAAGCTGTTTTTGCCCTCCGAAATTTTTGGTGGCTGTGCTGGCTATATGGGTTATAGTGCTCGGAATTTCAGCCTGCAAATAACGGAGGTAAGGTTATGAAAGTGGTTTTAATCAAAAGTCCTAAATTCTTAGGCGGCATTTTAAGAATGCTCTTCGGCATCAAAAAACAAAGTGTTAATACATAAAAAAGCCTTGAGGATTTTCCTCAAGGCTTTTTCGTTATACAAAAATAAGGACTTGGGAATTTCCCAAGTCCTTTAATTATGAATTACGCATTACGAATTCCGAATTACTTATTAAGTGCTTCGTTAACTGCAAAGAATAAATTAAATTATTGATATTTGTTTGCGGCAGTGCTATAATAAACACATACCACATAACATTTTAATATTTACAAACAATAAGGTGTGTATTTTTATCTTTTGGTAAAAATGCAGGCTCTATTTTCGCATACTTTATTGTTTGTAGAAAATGTTGTGTGGTAGCAATTAGGAGTCGCATTTTTCGGTGTGTGTGACTTTGAGTTGCACACACTTTTTTAATTTAAGGAGGGAAATATTAAAAACACCGATAACACTAAAAAGAAAGAAGGATTTTTTATGTATTGCCCAAAATGCGGTACTGAAAACAAAGATGACAGTAAATTCTGCACTAATTGTGCTCAAGAACTTATTGTCAATGAATTTAATACTGTGGAAAAAATTAGTAGCAAAAAATTATATTCTGCCCATTTAATAAACATAATATCTTCTGTTGTACTAATTATTTCAATAATACTTATTGCTTATGGTGTATCAACCGCAACAGGTGGTGTTAATACTGAAACCACACAGAATGGAATAACACATTCAACAACAAACGCAACAGTAACATTTGATACTTCAGGTGCTCCGATAGCGTATATTTCTTGTGCATTGGATGCTATTGTTGTTATTTTAGGTTTGATAATTTATTTCACCAAGAGTGTTTCTGCGAAAAGAAAACTTGCATATATTTATATGATATTTGCATTCTTAATTACTGTCTTGTTTTTCTTTGCAGGTATAAGAACAATTTCCTTTACTTGTGGTTTAGGATTTGTTTTAACTGTATCAGGAATACTTCAAATCGTAGCAGGAAGTAAATTTTTATCTGCATTAAAAAATGATTGATAAAAAAGAAAAAAAGCAAATTTTTGAAAATTCAAGAATTATTTCATACTTTGTAATTCTTTTTGCAGGAGTTTTGCAATGTACATTACCTTTTACATATTTTTGTGATTCAGGTGAATATTCATGTTTACTTTGTGGTATGCGACACGCGATTGATTACATATTACAATTTGATTTTTACAATGCCTACAAAAGTAATCCGCTAATTATTGTTATTATAGCAATAGGTTTACTTATGATTGTAGATACAGTAATTATAGTTTTTAACAGAATAAAAAAAAATTAAAATTAGGGAGCGGTTTGTGCCGCTCTCTTTTAGTTTTCCAATAGCGAAAGATATTTGTAAATGGTTGTTCTGCTCATATCTACAAATTGTATTTCTCTTTTGTTGTATTTATAGAAGAAATTAAAACTCGTCTGATTTTACCGCAGTCATTTTGTAGTTCGGAATATACATTTTTATCAATAATATCGGTTTTTGAAAAAAGTTTTAGCCAATATTCAGTTTCATAACATTCTTTTAGAGAAATTTGAAGTTTTGAAACAAAATCCGCTTTGCTTTGAGCATAGTTTGCTTCATGAATATTAGCACCTATACTGGTACCACTTTTAAGAATTTGATTTTTCAAAACACCCTTGCCTTGAATTTTGTCAGTCATTTTTACAATTTTCACCGCAAATTCAATAGATAGCTCTACTAAAAGATTGTCCGCCATATTCTTTCTCCTTTTTATGAAATGCGCGTTGCGCATGAAATGATTTCATCATGAAATTCAACTAAAGTTGAATGAAATAAAATTTGCCCAATAGTTTATCAAAAACAATGTGCCGTATCGAAAGATACGGCACATTTCATGCGTTAGCATTTAATTCACTATGTGAATTTCATTTGCCGCAAGGCAAATTTCATTACAAATAATCGCAGATTATTTGTTAAGTGCTTCGTTAACTGCAACTGCACAAGCAACAGTCATACCAACCATTGGGTTGTTACCTGCACCGATAAGACCCATCATTTCAACGTGAGCAGGAACAGAAGAAGAACCTGCAAACTGAGCATCGGAGTGCATACGGCCCATTGTATCGGTCATACCGTAAGAAGCGGGGCCTGCAGCCATATTATCGGGGTGGAGAGTTCTTCCTGTGCCGCCGCCCGAAGCTACTGAGAAATATTTCTTGCCCTGTTCAATGCACTCTTTCTTATAGGTGCCTGCAACAGGATGCTGGAATCTGGTGGGGTTGGTGGAGTTACCGGTAATCGAAACGTCAACACCCTCTTTGTGCATTATAGCAACGCCCTCACGAACATCATCAGCACCATAGCAACGAACCTTAGCGCGCTCGCCGTTCGAATAAGCGGTTTCCTCAACAATTGCGAGTTCGCCGGTATAATAATCAAACTTGGTTTGAACATAGGTAAATCCGTTGATTCTTGAAATAATCTTAGCAGCATCTTTGCCAAGACCATTAAGAACAACTCTTAAGGGCTCTTTACGAGCTTTGTTAGCGCTACGAGCGAGGCCGATAGCACCTTCAGCAGCAGCGAAGGACTCGTGACCTGCTAAGAATGCGAAGCACTTGGTTTCCTCTCTAAGAAGCATAGCGCCGAGGTTACCGTGGCCAAGACCAACCTTGCGGTCATCAGCAACTGAACCGGGGATGCAGAAGGACTGAAGGCCAACACCGATTTTCTCAGCAGCCTCAGCAGCACTCTTTACCTCATCCTTAATAGCGATAGCACAGCCAACAACATAAGCCCAAGCAGCGTTCTCGAAGCAGATAGGCTGAATGCCCTTAACGATGTTATAAGCATCAACACCTGCTTTATCGCAGATTTCTTTAGCCTCTTCAATGGAAGAAATGCCGTGCTTTTTGAGCTCTGCGTTTATTTGATTTATTCTTCTATCATAACTTTCAAATAATGCCATTGTTCATTTCCTCCTTATTATTCTTCACGGGGGTCGATAAGCTTAGCAGCATCATCAACACGTCCATACTGGCCGCTGGCTTTCTCTAAAGCCTCATTAGCGTCCATACCCTTTTTAATCATATCCATCATTTTTCCTAGGTGAACGAACTTGTAACCAATGATGGTATCGTTCTCATCAACAGCGATTTTGGTTATGTAACCTTCAGCGAGCTCAAGGTAACGGGGACCCTTTGCAAGTGTTGCATAGGTTGTTCCGCACTGAGAACGAAGACCCTTACCTAAATCCTCAAGACCTGCGCCAATCGGAAGACCATCTTCAGAGAAAGCAGTTTGAGTTCTACCGTAAACAATCTGCAAGAAAAGCTCACGCATTGCAGTGTTGATAGCATCGCAAACAAGGTCGGTATTAAGAGCTTCAAGAATGGTTTTGCCAACCAAAATCTCAGAAGCCATAGCAGCCGAATGGGTCATACCCGAACAGCCGATGGTTTCAACCAAAGCCTCTTGAATAACACCCTCTTTAACATTAAGGGTGAGCTTGCAGGTGCCCTGTTGGGGAGCGCACCAACCGATACCGTGAGTAAGGCCGGAAACATCTTTAACTTCCTTAACCTGAACCCACTTACCCTCCTCCGGAATTGGAGCAGGACCGTGATATGTGCCCTTAGCTAAGGGACACATATTTTCTACTTCATGTGAATAGTTCATATATGTTCTCCTTTCAGAATTTCACTATGTTTTGATTATACCAAAATTCGACATAAAAAACAATAGCAAAATGTTAAAAAAATAACGATTTTAAGCGACTATTTTTGAGCCATAACGCTCTTGAAATAATCTTCAGCCGAAATAAGTTCGCTATCTATCATAGCTTTTTTATCTTCTAACGGGGCGTCGGATGAGGTTATCTTTAAAATCTCAGCCTTTGCAACCTCGGTTCTGCCAAGAATCAGGTTGATAAGCTCTTTTGCGGCAGAGCCCATTGTTAAGGTGAGCTCGTTGCAATGGGAGGTAGAGCTCAAAACAATTTTGCCGATAACAGAAGCGCCGTATTCGGTTTCATTCTTAAGTTTTACCTCGGAAATCATTTTTTTCTCAATAGTTTGCAAAGGAGCGGATGGCTTTGGAGACTCTTTAACTCCCGATAATTTCTTTTCAAGCTCCTCTATTTTTGAAAGCAGGGAAGAGTTTTCTCTTTTTAGCTCTTCAGCAGCACGTATAGCATTTTCTGCTTTTTCAAAGAGCTGTTCATTAAGCTTTAAAAGCTCTTTTTTTCTCATATTTCTTCCGCCTTTCTTAATTGAAAATATAATAAAAACCAAAGCAATTCCAATTATTGCCCCTGAAATATCAATTAAAACATCCCTTAATTCGCAGCTTCTCCCCGGAACAAATCGCTGATGAATTTCATCACTAATCGAATAAGCTGAGCTAAAACCTAAGCTTAAAACAGGTTTTAAAGCAAATGGAATATTATATGCTGCGATATTTAAAAAGGATAACACGCCTAAAATTAAATACAACGACAGGTGAGCAGTTTTTCTTATTATAAAGGAAGCCTCGCTGATAATTGCGTTTTGGGCTTCAACTCCCATTTCATTAAAATCGGGATAGAAAATACTAAAAACCGCACGGGTGAGTTCTCCGCTTGTATTACTTGATTTATTTGCAGGCTCTGCCGATAGGGCGAAAATTAAAACGCACCATAAAACAAGCAAAGCCGCCATAATAATTCTATAAGCTTTTGATTTTATCATAGATAGTTAGCGGGGTTAACCCATATATCATTTCTATAAAGTCCGAAATGCAAGTGGTAACCTGTTGACCAACCCGTTGTTCCAACATAGCCGATAATCTGGCCCTGTTTAACCTCTTTGCCAACATACATACCTGCAGCGATACTATCCATATGAGCATACATTGCCTTATAAACAGCGCCATCAATCTTGGACATCTTTCCGTGGTTAATGGCAATATGGTTACCCCAACCGCTTCCGCAGCGGCAATCGGGGGATTTGCTCTTATGACCGCAAGAATTATAGGTTTCATAAATAGTGCCGTCAGCAATAGCAACTATTGGGGCACGGTAAATCCTACCATCACTAATATCAAGACCTTTATGGAGAGAACCCCAACGGTAACCCCAACCTGAAGTTACATTATAATGTCCCGGAACGGGCCACATAAATCCGGTGTTCGGGTTAATCTTTCCGCTATACTGACCGCCGCCGTTTGCGATACTATCAAGGGCGTCTTGCTTATCCTTAATTTGTCTATTAATATCCGCTTTATCCTTCTCTGCATCCTTTTGTTCTGATGCAATTCCGTTATAAATTGCGGCAACCTCGGCTTCTTCAGCTTTTAACTGGTCCATCTGAGACTGAATAGAAGCTCTGATTTCAACCTGACTTTCAATAAGCTTCTCGTTTTCTTTATTTTTCTCTTCAAGAGCCTTGATTTCGGCAGCCAAGTCTTCCATCATAGCCTTATCACGAGATGCTACCGAAGAGGTTAACTGAGCTAACTGAAGATATTCGGCAAAGTTTTCAGCACCAAGAAGAATCTGAAGGGTGCTGCCGCTGGAGTTACTCATATAGATAGCTCTAAGACGCTTTTTAAAAGCTAATTTACTATCTTCAATTTTCTCATTGTTTTTATCTATTTGAGCCTTATTTTCGGCGATTTTACTGTTAATACTATTGATTTCGTTATTGCAACGGGTAATTTGAGCCTGAGTATTTGCAACCTTTCTTTGAGCCGCTTTTAGAATAACTCCCTGGTCTGCCTTTTGAGCCTTGAGTCTATCAATATCCTTTTGAATTTCAGCAGCCTGAGCTTTAAGGCTGGCTATATCATTTTTGAGCTGAGTTTCTTCCTTTGTGGCAGCGAAGGAAACAAAGGAAAGAATATTAACGGCGCAAATTGTTATAACCAAACAAAGTGTTACACAGGTTATCCGTTTTAAAACTGATTTCATTGTTTTCTCCTTGAGATTAGAGTTTATAAAATTAGATTGCTGCAAATTCGCTTCCCTCTTTTTTGAGGTATTTGCCAATCATAATAACGCTTCCGATAACACCCGCAAGAATACCAATGGCAAGGAATACCAAGAGAAGAGGTAACGCCATCTCGCTATATTTAACTATATCGGTAGTTCCGAGGGTTGAGATAATAGTTTCGGTTGCAACACGATAACAGAAATAGAGAAGACCCTCAGAAATAAGGGCGGATATGATGCCTATAAGCATACCCTCAACAACAAAGGGGATACGAACAAAGGCATCGGTAGCTCCAACTGCCTTCATAATGCTTATTTCAAGCTTTCTGTTATACATTGTAACACGAATGGTATTAGAAACTATAACTAATGAAATGATAACAAGAATGGAAATGATGAATATTCCTGCAACGCCAATGCCTTTCTTTAAGGCGTTAAGGGTATCGGCAAGGTCGCCCTGTGACTGAATAGAGCTAACACCCTCAATTTTCTTGATTTGCTCAACCGTTTCATTAAAGAGAGCCATATCGGTCATAGTAACCTTGGCTGCACCCGAGAGGGGATTGCCATACTCTTCTTCAAGGAAGGTGAAATATTCTTCTTGGCCATCGGGCAAAATATTTTTGGTGCTTTCAAGACCCTCTTCGCCCGAAACATAAGTAACCTCGGCAACATTTGGAAGCTTTGCAATTTCATCGCAAAGAGCCTTGGCTTCCTTTTCGTTATGAATTATATAATCGCTTTCTTTTATGCCATTTTTATCGGCTTGTTCTGTTGTTTCTTCACTTGAGGTATTTTCAGGTCTATCTTCATCATATAAAGCCCAGGTATAATCCTTCATATAAGCCATAACAACGTTTTGCTTTTCAAGGTTGCCAACTGCCATATTAACATTTTCTGCAATTAAAATGGCAAGACCTATAATAACCATACAAGCAACAAGAACACCTGTTGATGCTAATGACATGAGGCGGTTAGCCCAAACACTTTTAAAGCCTTCGCCTGTGAGGTATTTAATACTTGCTAACTTCATGCCAAATCACCTCCGGCGTTATCCGCAACAATCTTTCCGCCATCAAGCATTATAACTCTATGATGGAAATCACGAACTAGGTTATGGTCATGGGTAACCATAAGAATGGTTGTTCCTTTTTTATTAATCTCGGTAAGCAAAGAAACTATCTCATAGGACATATTTGGGTCAACGTTACCTGTTGGCTCGTCCGCAATGATAAGGTCAGGAGAGTTAACAAGGGCACGAGCAAGACCTACACGCTGCTGCTCACCGCCCGAAAGCTGATTGGGCATCGAGCGAGCCTTATGGCCAAGACCTACCTTGCTTAAAGCCTTTGTAACCTCTCGGCGAACATCCTTGCCCGAAGCTCCAACCACATGCATAGCAAAGGCAACATTATCAAAAACATTCATAGTTGGTATTAAGCGGAAGTCCTGAAAAACTATACCCATAGTTCTTCTAAGCATAGGAACCTGTTTGCGCTTCATAGAGGTAAGGTCGAATCCGTTAACGGTAATTTTGCCGATATTGGTTTTTTCTTCACGCATAATGAGCTTCATAAAGGTGCTTTTACCTGCTCCCGAAGAACCTACGATAAATACGAACTCGCCGTTGTTAATCTTGATGTTAACATCGTCAAGCGCATGGGTGCCTCCGGGATAGGTTTTGGAAACACCACGAAACTCAATAATCGGCTTCTCTTCTTTGAAGGCGATATTTTGGTTTAAAAATTGCTCCATCTGAGTTAGTTCAATCCTTTAATTAGTATTTAATGGGGTTGCTCTTTAAATATTTGTTAACCATAAGGGCAATCTTGAAGATGATTGCGTGGTCAAACTCTCTAAGGTCAAGACCTGTTATTTTCTTGATTTTCTCAAGCCTGTAAACTAAGGTGTTTCTATGGATAAAGAGCTTTCTTGAGGTTTCTGAAACATTGAGGTTGTTTTCAAAGAAACGCTGAATGGTGAAAAGAGTTTCACCATCAAGGCTTTCAATAGAGCCCATTTTGAAAACTTCCTTTAAGAAGGTTTCGCAAAGGGTTGTTGGCAACTGATAAATAAGTCTTGCAATACCAAGGTTATCATAAGAAACAATAGTTTTATCGGTATCGAAAACCTTTCCAACCTCTAAGGCTGCCTGAGCTTCCTTGAAGGAACGAGCAAGGTCCTTAAGATTATCAACAGTAGCTCCGATGCCGATAACAGCCTGGACATAAAATTCACCCGAGAGAGTATCGGCAATGGTTGTTGCCAATTTTTCGATAGTTTTGGGGTCAATACCCGGTTTTGTTTCTTTAACAAGAGCAATATCGGTTTCGTTTATGCTGATAACAAAATCCTTTGATTTATCGGGGAAGAGATTTTGAAGAATATCATAAACCGAAACATCGGTCTCTCTAACAGAACGAATTAAAATAACCGTTCTCATAACATCGTAGTTAAAATAAAGCTCACGGGCTTTAAGATAAATATCACCGGGGAGAATGTTATCAAGAATGATATTCTTAATGAAGCTTGCACGGTCATACTTATCATCATAATAAAATTTGATATTAGCAAAGGCAACAGCTAATATAGAAACATATTTAGAAGCGAAAATATCATCGCCTTCAACAAATATGAAATACTGAGGACCCTGAGCTGAGCCTAAATCTTTATAGGTTACCGAGTTTAAAACTAAAGTTTCTCCTGAGGGAATCTGAAAAGCTTCAACTGTTTCGCCAATCTTGCTAAGCTCGCTGCAGGCGATGATAGTGAAGTTTTCATCGATAACACCGAAGGTGCGGTCAATAGAATCTTTCATTTGGTGAATAACACCTTGAAATAAACGGTTTGACATGGTATTCCACTTCCTCAAAATATTTAATATAATAATTTAAAATAATATATATACCTATTGTATACGAAAACTAATTTTTTTTCAAGGGGAAAACCGAAAAAAGTTACAAATTTATTACAAAAAATTTTAACAGGTATATTTTTAATGGATGAAGTTGACAAAAGAGAAAAAAACTGATAAATTATTTTGCGTAAATTAGAAGTTTGGAGCTTTGATATGGTTAAAAAAGAAGAGTTTGGCGGAATGATGGCAGCCCTTGTTGCCAATATGATTTTCGGTTTTAGTTTTATATTTTCAAAATTGGCTTTAAGCGTTAGTCAGCCATTGGTAATTTTAGCGGTTAGGTTTACCTTTGCTTTTATTTTTCTTAATCTTTTGCTTTTAACGGGAAAAATAAAGATAAGCCTTAAAGGGAAACCTAAAAAAAGAATTTTTCTTATGGCGATTTGCCAACCGCTTTTATATTTTATTTTCGAGCTTTATGGGCTTTCACTTGTATCCTCGGCTCTATCGGGAGTTATAATTTCATTGGTTCCTGTTGCGGTTATGCTTTTGGCAGTATTTTTTCTTAAAGAAAAACCAACGGCAATTCAGGTTATATGCACCCTTCTTTCGATAGCTTCGGTTGCCGCTATAAGCGTTATTTCAAATGATAATTCAAAAAATTATTTTTGGGGTATAATAATGCTGGTTTTAGCAGTTGCTTGCGCTGCGGTTTTCAATCTTTTAAGCCGTTCTGAATCGGAAAATTTCAACCCATTTGAAAGAACTTATGCTATGTTTTTAATAGGTTTTATCGGCTTTAATATTTTGGGCTTTGTTTCTCTCAAGGGGGAATACATACCCGAGCTTTTAAGAGCTGTTTCAAACATAAAATTTATTGCCGCAATCCTTTATTTATCGATTGCTTCCTCGGTTTTGGCATTTCTTCTTTATAACTATTCAACCTCGAAAATAAGTGCGGTTCAGTCCTCCTCATTTTCAAATATAATAACCGTTGTAACGGTTATGGCAGGGGTTGTTTTCCTAAAAGAAAAGTTCACTTTTGTTGAATACTTACTTTGCCTTATTATCATCCTCGGTGTTTGGGGAGTCAATGTTTTTACAAATAAAAAAACTGCTTAAGAAAATCTTAAGCAGTTTTAATTTTTATTAATCGTTTACATAAGGAAGTAATGCCATTTGACGAGCACGCTTAATAGCGGTGGTCAAAGCACGCTGATGAGCAGCGCAGGTGCCGGTTGCACGGCGGGGAAGAATCTTAGCACGCTCAGAAATGAACTTGCGAAGACGGGCAACATCCTTATAATCAATGCTTTCAACACGATCAACGCAGAAATGGCAAACCTTTTTGCGAGATTTCTTATGCATCGGTCTATCGTTTCTCTCGTTTTCCATTTAAAAGCCCTCCTTAGTTAAAATTAGAACGGTAAATCATCATCCGTTGCATCACCTAAATCGGTGAAATCGTTTACATCAGCATTGCTGAAGGAAGCGGGAGCGGCATCAGAGCCTGCAGAATCCCTCTTTGATTCAACAAACTGAACATTGCTTGCAACAACCTCGAATGCAGTGCGGTTGTTGCCGTTCTTATCTTGATATCTACGGGTTTGGATAGAGCCTTCGATACCGATAAGATTACCTTTATTAAAGTATTTTGTGATAAATTCCGCAGATTGACGCCAAGCAACGATGGTTATAAAATCGGTTTGACGCTCCTCTCCGGAACGGTAACGGCGGTCAACTGCAATGGAGAAGGTCGTTACCGGGATGCCGTTAGAAGTGGTTTTGAGTTCGGGGTCAGCTGTAAGGCGACCTGTTAAAACTACTAGGTTAAACATCTTTTTTCCTCCATTACTTCTTGATTACCATAACGCGCAAAACGCCGTCAGTAATCTTTACGATACGCTCAAGCTCAGCGGGGAATTCGGGCTCGCTTTCAAAATTGAAGAAAACATAGTAACCCTCAGCCTCGTCATTGATGAGATAAGCAAGTCTGCGCTTGCCCCAATCATCAACGCTTTCAATGCTACCGTTTTTTGCGATAAGGTCATTAATCTTCTCTTTTAAAGCTGCAGTAGCCTCTTCGCCGTTTGCAACAGAGAAAATAACGCCGGCCTCATACTTATTGGTCATTTACTTTGCACCTCCCTTTGGACTATTGGCTTCGTTTCTCACGAAGCAAGGAGCTAATGAAAACATACTTTCCCATTTAGCAAATGGTATTATAACAACTTTTTTCCCCCTTGTCAATAAAATTATTGATTTTTATTGGAATTGTTATATAATATATATAGCAAATTGAAAGGGGAAGTAAAATGCTTTTAGCGATAGATATTGGTAATACAAACATAACTTTAGGTGCTTATGACGGTAATATTTTAAGATTTACCGCCCGTCTTGCAACCGAGCCTAAAAAAACCGATGACCAATATGCAGTTGAAATTAAAAATCTTCTTTCTCTTTACGGACTTGAAAGTGAGGATATTGAGGATTCTATTATATCCTCGGTTGTGCCTATGGTTGGCAAAACAGTAGCAGGTGCGGTTTCAAAGCTTTGCCATATAGTGCCCTTGATGCTAGGCCCCGGTGTTAAAACCGGACTTAATATTAAAATTGATAATCCTGCTCAGCTTGGAGCCGATTTGGTTGCAGGTGCTGTTGGAGCTATTGATGCTTATACTATGCCCTGTGTTATAATCGATATGGGAACGGCTTCAACCATAAGCGTTCTTGATAAAAACGGAACCTTTTTAGGCGGTGCTATTGCGGCAGGAGTTAGGTTAACCCTTAAAGCTCTTGCTGAAAATACTGCTCAGTTAACTTCAATTCCGATTGAAGCTCCAACCTCGGTTATTGGAACAAACACTATCGAATGTATGCAGTCGGGGTTAGTTTTCGGCACGGCCGCTATGATAGACGGGCTTCTTGAAAAAATTGAAGAAGAACTAGGGGAAAGCCCAACAGTTGTTGCAACGGGCGGTCTTTCAAGGGATATAATCGAACATTGTAAAACCAATATAATATATAATGAAAACCTTCTTTTAGAGGGACTTCGTGTTATATATGAAAAGAATAATTAGGCTTATGCCTTAATTATAAATTATGAACTGTATCTTTTATGAACAGTATCGGAGGT
>CAJGDQ010000009.1 GCA_904502215.1 Clostridiaceae bacterium | reverse complement strand
TTTGAGCAATTCAATCCGGAATTTTGGGGAGATTTAATGGTTTGCGGACATACACACGGCGGTGTTATGCGACTTCCTATTTTGGGTCCGTTATTCACAAAAGAGGAAGGCTTATTCCCTGAAAGAAGCGGTAAGTTTGTTTATGGAAGATATGATGTTGCAGGAGCACCTTTGATTGTAAGCTCAGGTCTTGAAAACTCAAATCCTCTTCGTATAAACAATGAACCCGAATTGGTTGTTATTGATATTAATAAATTCTAACTTAACGATGGAGAATAAAAATGTTTACTGAAATAGTTCAAAAATTAATTCTTTTAATTGTTGTGGCTGTGATTGCAGTATCAGCAGTAATAATATTTTTGCGGTTAAAAAATGTTAATGCAACAGAACGCAAGCAAATTTTCAAAACTGCCGAATATATAAATGCTTGGATAATCCTAGTATGTTTTGTTGCTACGATGGTTTATGGTGTATTCAATCATTTTGAACTTAAAAAATCTGTTTCTGCTACTATTTCGCTCAATTATTCTGAGGCATCGGGAGCGTTAAATTCCAATGGCACAAGATATAATATGGCTGAAATTATCAGCGATGAGGTTATTGAAAGGGCTATTAAAAAGGGCGCTCTTGAAAAGGTTACGGTTAAGCAGCTTAAGAATTGCCTTTCGGTTTATCCGTTAGTGCAGGGCGGAGTGGACGATGAAAAGGATTATCATATTTCAACTGAGTTTGCGGTTGAATACCATGCTTCTAAGCATACCGACCATCTAGATTCGGAGAATGTTATCAATCTTATTACCACTTCATACAAGGAATACTATATAGAGAAATATACCGATAACTTCAGTCTTAATAGCAAAAAACCTGATTTTGATAAAATGGAATATATGGACACCGTAGCGTTTTTGGATAAAGAGGCAACTGCTATTCTTAATTATTTATATGGAATGGCAGGCAAAAATTCGAGCTTTGTTACCGAAAATGGAAGCACCTTTAATTCCATAGCGGGTAAAGTTCATCAGTTTAAAGAAACCCAAATAAATCAAAATTTAAAATCTCTTATCTTGCAAAACGGTATTGTTAAAAATAAAGCGGAATATGTTGATAGATTATCCTATCAGAATAAGAATGTTGATTTTGATCGCAGAAAAAACGATGCTTCCTATAAGATTTCAAATCAGGCAATTGATATGTATAGCGAAGAAATGACCAGGGTTGTTTTGGTTCCTACCTGGGATAAAACAGGCAAATATTATATGGGTAGAACTAAGGTTGGCGTTGATGAGCTTTCGGTTATGGCAACAACCTTTAGTGATTACGTTGCTTCAAATGAAAAAGAGATTATGGATAACGATTTGATTATTGATAAAATATCTTCTAATAGTCAGGGAGCGCAACAATATGCCTCTGCCGATACATTGATAGATTCTATTTACAACAGTATCAAGGGCTTCGAAAAAGAGGCTATTAATGCAGGACGAGAATATTCTCGTCATAAGATGAATCAATGCGTTGCAGTTAGCATTTATGGAGTTTCATTTATAGATGAATTAAAAACATTGGTTGTATTTGCCGCTTTGGTTTATCTTGCGATTGTTCTCAATAGTATTTCCAAGAAATTCCCCAAAAAGGCTTAAATTATCAAAGGGAGAATAAAAATGAAAAATTTTCAAATTATAAGATATTTAAAAAAGCTTCTGCCGTTGATAATGGTTGTTTGCCTTTTGGCTACCTATGCAGTATATTTTAAACTTTCATCATCAAATACATATATAGCTTCTGAGGTTATTCATTATAATGATGAGCAGGCTGAAAAAGGACTTGCTCCAACCGGCGAAAAGTTAGATGTTAACGAAATCAAATCGTCTTCTATAATGTCAAAGGTTGTTGACAAAATGGGACTAACCGGTATTTATTCGGTTGATAATCTTATCTCAAGAATAAATATAACTCCTGTTGAAGATGCGGATAAAGTTGCTCAAAAGGATGCAAAGCTTGAAGAAGGCGAAGAATATGTATATGAGCCGAGCACTTTTATCGTTTCTTTTGCCGCAACAAGTGGGGAGGGAGCAGATTTTGCAAGAACTATACTAGATGAAACCTTAGATGTTTATTTTGAGAGTTTTAGTCAAAAGTATGTAAATGTTGCTCCCGCAAATAACACTATCGAAAATCTTAATAAAAACGATTATGATTTCATTGAGATGATGGAGCTTATTGACACAAGCATTGAAAATACACTTAGCACTTTATATCAAAGAATGGAACAAAATAATTATTATAGGTCCACCGAAACCGGAGTTTCATTCGCTGAGCTTGCTGATGATTTCAATTACTTATGGGAAGTTAAGGTTTCTTCTATTTTCTCAAAGCTTTATAAATATCAGATAACTAAAAACAAGTCGGTGCTTATTTCGGATTATACAACAAGAATTGATAACAATGATATTTCCAATGCTAAGGATGAAAGTGTTGTTGAAGATGTTGTAACTGTTATTGATGCTTATGTTGAAAAGATGAGAGAATCGGGAAATACAAATATCAGCTATGAGTATATTCTTGATAATCTTCATGAAAGAAATGTTCAGGATTATGTTGGCGACCAAACCGTTACCTATGATGAATTGATTTATAGTTGGAGAGACCTGAACGAAAATAAAGAGCATGCGATTATAGATTCGGCTTATTGTAGATATATATTAGATACTTTTACCAATTGCACAGGTAATTGTAACGGCGGTTGCCAGTCTTCTGATTCTACTTGTATGGAGCTTTGCAATGCGGAATATTCGGTTGTTAGAAAAGATGTTGAAAAGGAAATTGATGAGCTTATTGCTGAATTAAATTCCCTTTATGATACAACGATGAAAACCAATAATGAATATAACAAATTTGTTGGTGCCAGCTATATTTCGGTATTGTCATCAGCATCAGTTAGAGAAAGTGTTAATGTTCCTTTATATACCGCAATCGCATTCTTCTTCCTTATGGTTGTTTGCTGCGGCGGAACAATTTTGTTAGGAAGAATAGGGGACATTATAAACTATATTTTCTATACCGACCATCTTACAGGTTTAAGCAACAGAGCATACTTTGATAAATATTTGAAAACCAAGGATAAAAAGCTTCTTGATGACGGCGTTGTTTACTGTATGGTTGATATTTCGAATTTATCATATATCAATTCTGCTCATTCAAGAGAGGCCGGCGATAACGTTATTAAAATGTTTACAAGCTATATAAAAGAAGCCTTTGGTAAATCGAATACAGAATTCATTTATAACGGCAATGGCAATTTTGTTATGCTCTCCAAAGAATCGGATTATATCACTGTTGAAGATATAATGAGACTTTTCAGATTGCGACTTGATGAAAGAGAAGAGAATAAAGAGATTGTTATAGATTATAGAATAGGTATTGCCGAAACCTTTAAGGAAAATAAAACTGCAAGAAAATTACTTTCAGAAGCGATACAAAATAAAAAGAACTATGTTTCGGATTTAAAAAATAAAAGTTCATTGTAATCGGAAGATGAAAAGGGAAGGGGGCGAATGTTATGGAGAATACACTTTTTGAAAAAGTTAAATCGGTATATTTTATAGTTGTGGCTGTTATGATGTATTATTTTCTTAATGAATACATCGATGTTGGGCTGCATATTACATACCGCCATGCGTTTGCCCTGGTTCTTGCCTTTTCAGCAATAGTTTTGTTTTTATATAAACCTAATATTGCAAGAGGAATTACTTCATTTAAGGAAGCCTGTGTTTATAGCGTTCCTCTTTTGATTACTACTGTGGTTTCGCTTTTTATATGGTTTGTTCAAACGGTAGATACTGATGTTATTTCAAGAGGACTATCAAGCTCCTTTATATATGTAAATATGCTTTCCTTTGCTTTGGCAGCAGGAGCTTTGCTTTATATTTTCGGCAGAAAAGGGATATGGTATAACCTTATAGCTATTTTGATTGCAAATATTTTAATGATAATAACAATTATTGCTCAAAATGGACTTGGAAACTATATTTCAGAATTTATAACTCTTATAACCACCTTTGCAGGTGTAACGGGGGATATTATTATTCAGGCTGAAATTCATGAGCTTGCCTTCTGTATCGGTGCATATTTGATTTATATGCTTTATAAGCCTAAGAAAAATATAATATATTTTATATTGCTTTTCTTGAGCCTCTTTTGCTTTTTATCGGCATTTAAGAGAATTGCTATTATTGCCATTGCGGTGTCACTTGCATTTGGATATCTCTTAAAATTCATAGCTCATTATAACGAAAAAACTGCAGGCAGACTCGTTATAATACTTACCGTTCTTTTGATTGCTCTGCTTATTGGGTATATCGTTATTATAAAAATGGACGTTTTCGAGTTGCTTGAAAAGGCGGGCGTAGAAACCAGCGGACGTGTTGAGATTTATAATGCGGTAGATAAGTTTTATGAATTCAGCCCTGATTTTTTGGGTAATGGAATAGGCTTTCTAACCTATCAGTTAAACTCATTTATGAATGTTGGAGTTGCATCTGTTCATAACGATTTTCTTCAACACTTTATCGATTTAGGATTTTGGGGTTATATAATTTGGCTAATATCAATTACCCTTTTGAGAGTTGGATATTTTGGGCGAAAAGGAAATGTTGAAAACGCTATCATAACATTTATGCTAACCCTTTATCTTATAATCGTATCCTCAACCGATAATACTATGAACTATCCGCTTTTAACAGGTGTTCTTGCAATGCTTATGATGGGTAACGGATATATGAAAAATGTTGGGGATACCGAGCGAAAAATGTTTGGGTATGTTTCAAAGGAAAATATAGAGGCGAGTGATTTTTTATTATGAAAATTTTAATGGTTAATAAATTTTTGTATTCTCGTGGCGGATGTGAGAACTATATGCTTTATCTCGGAGAGCATTTGAGTAAGATGGGGCATGAGGTTCAGTATTTTGGTATGTATGATGAAAAAAATACAGTAGGAAACAAAGCTGGCAAATATACTCAAAATATGGATTTTCATTCAAACAAACTTGAAAGATTTTTGTATCCTTTTAAAATAATTTATTCGGTTGAGGCCAAAAAGAAAATTATGCAGGTGATAGATGATTTTAAGCCTGACATTGTTCATATGAATAATATAAATTTTCAGCTTACACCGTCTATAATTTACGGCATAAAAAAGAAAGGTATTCCGCTTGTTCAGACAGTGCACGATTATCAGATGATTTGTCCAAATCATCTTTTGTATGATTTTGAAAAAAACTGTCCGTGTGAAAAGTGCCTGGAAGGTTCATACATTAACTGTATTAAAAATAAATGCATTCATTCATCAACCGTTAAAAGTGTATTGGGTGTTATAGAAGCATGGATTTATTCTTGGCTCAAAACCTATAAAAAGGTTGATTTGTTTGTTTGCCCAAGTAACTTTCTTGAAAATAAGTTTTTATCCACAAAGGCGTATTATAAAGGTAAGACCAAAACCATACACAATTTTATAGATAAAGAAAAATTTACAAATATTGACCGAAAAGAAGAACCATATATTGTATTTGTAGGCAGACTCTCTAAGGAAAAAGGTATCGAAAATATTGCGAAAGCAGCTAAACTTTTACCCGAGTATACTTTTGTAATAGCAGGGAGCGGACCTGATGAGGATATTTTAAAAAATATTCCCAATGTTAAAATGACGGGATTTCTTACAGGAGATAAACTCACTGAGATTATGGGAAATGCAAAACTTCTTCTATTTCCATCGGTGTGGTATGAGAATTGTCCGCTTTCAATACTTGAATCACACTGTATGGGTGTGCCTGTTGTTGCAATGAACAACGGAGGAATGGCAGAGCTTGTTAAAGATGGGGTTACAGGCGGTCTCGTTAATGAGCCAACACCACAAGGAATTGCTTTAAAGCTCAAAGAAATTATTGAAAATGAGGCTTATTATAAAGACCTTAAGGAAAATTGCAAAAAGGAAAGAGAAAATATTTTAAGTATCGAGGATTACTGCGATATCTTATTGAAGGAATATGAAAAATTAGTTGCGAGGTGAGAAAGGTGCCAAAGGTTAGCATAATTGTTCCTGTATATAATGTTGAGGAATATATAGAAAGATGCGTTAATTCTTTAATAAACCAAACCTTAACGGATATTGAAATAATACTTGTTGATGATTCTTCAACCGATTCTTCACTTGAAATATGCAAAAAAATGGCTTTAGAGGACCCTCGTATTAAGGTTATACATAAAGTGAATGAGGGTGCAGGAATGGCACGCAATTCGGCGCTTGAAATCGCAACAGGCGAATATATCGGCTTTGTTGATTCGGATGACTATATTGAACCCGATATGTTTAAATCACTTTATGAAATAGCGGAAAAATATAGTTCGGACCTTGTGATGTCGGGCGTTATATTTGTTGATGGAAATATGTTTAGCCAAGAGGGTGACCATATTCGCAAGACGTATTTTGACAAGGATACTCACTTTGAAACGGAAGAAGATTTAAACAAGCTTAAAATGGGTATAATCGGAGCTTTGCCTGAGGATATTGATGATAGTAAATACGGCATGAGTATCTGGAAGAACTTATTTAGGCATGAAATAATAAGACGTAACAATCTTGTTTTCCAGTCTGAAAGGGAAATGCTTTCGGAGGATGCTCTTTTTATGATTGATTTTATTTCACATATAAAAAGAGCAACAGGTATTAACGAGGCCTTTTATAATTATTGCAGAAACGGGGAATCAATTTCAAAATCCTATAAAAAGGATAGGTTTGAAAAGAGCCTGATTTTTGCAAATGAAGTTGAAAAAAGATTTAAAAAAGATATCGATAAAAAAGAATATCAAATTTATATATATAGATTTTGGCAGGCTATGTGCCGAGTTATATGTTCTCAGGAAATCATGCATGCTATGGATAACTCGGTTAAATATTGCGAGCTAAAGAAAAGACTAAAAACTATTTGCACGCATAGTTTAACGGTTGAAGCACTGAGAGTATATCCCATTAGTAAATTACCCTTAAAACAAAAGGTGTTTGCTTACGGTATAAGATATAAATTGTATTATTTGTTGAAAATACTTGTTATGTTGAGAAGATAGGGGATAAAAATGTTTTTTTCTGTAATCGTTCCGATATATAAGGTTGAAGATTATTTGCCTGCTTGTATAGAAAGTGTTTTAAATCAAACCTTTTCGGATTTTGAACTTATTTTAGTTGATGATGGCTCGCCTGATATTTGCCCTGAAATTTGCGATGAGTATGCAGGAAAAGATAGCCGTATAAAGGTAATCCATAAAACTAACGGTGGTCTTGCAAGTGCGAGAAGGGCAGGAATAAAGATAGCTGAAGGCGATTATGTTTTCAATCTTGATTCAGATGACCTCATCGAAAAAGATACATTAGAAACTGCTTTTAAAATAATAAATGATACTCATTGTGAAATGGTGTCTTTCGCATACAAATGGGTTAAAAATGGCAAAACGGTTGATATTACAAATGATAATCTTGATGAGGGTCTTTATACCGAAACGGATATTGAAAAGGATATTTACCCTAAGTTATTAATGGATAAGAATATGAAGCATATTTCTTATTATTTATCGGGCAAGGCAGTAAAGAGAGAATTTTTAACACCACATCAATTGGGGGTTAGCGAAAAGATATCTTTAGGCGAAGATTTATGCTGCGTTTTTTCGTGTTATTTAAGCTTGAAAAGTGTTTATATAAGCAAAAAAGAGACCTATTTATACACAGTTAGAGAAAGCTCCATATCAAAAGATTTTAATACAAAGCAAATTCATCTTATAGAAGATGTTATGAATGAAATTTATAAAAACAATGTTACAAGGATAGCTGATTTCGAGCAACAAATATGCCGATATTCCTGTTTTATGTGTTTTGCAATATTAGCATTAGCAGCTGAGGGAAATTATTTTAGAAGCATAAAGGATATAAAGGATAATATTTTAAACTCTTTGCATGGCGAAAAAATTCAGCTTGCTAAGTTTGAAAACATATCGCTCAAAAGCCGAATAACGATATTCTTTATGAAGAAAAAATGTTATATGGCAGCATTTTGTTTTCTTAATTTATGTAAAAATATTAAAAAAATAATGGGAAGAGGATAGATTTATGAAACCTGCCATATCGGTAATTATGAGTGTTTATAACGGCGAAACATATCTTGCTGAGGCTATAGAAAGTGTTATAAACCAAACCTTTAAAAATTGGGAGCTTATCGTTATAAATGATTGCTCAACAGATTCAACATCTGAAATATTGGCCGGGTTTGCAAGCAAGGATGAAAGAATCAAAGTTCATACTAATGAGGTTAATTTAAAGCTTCCTTCCTCTCTTAACAAAGCGATTTCACTAAGCATTGGTAAATATATTGCAAGAATGGATGCCGATGATATTTGCCTTCCTGATAGATTAGAAAAACAGTATAAATTTATGGAAGAGAACAGGGAAATTGATATGTCTTCCTGTAGGTTTATGACGGTTAAGAATGGCGTATATATGTCGGGCGGTGCCGGCGGAAGATGCGATAACCAAGCATTGAGGACGATGCTTTTGGTTGCAAATCCTATATTGCATCCCGGCGTTATCGCTAAGGCTGAGGTTATGAAGAAACTAGGTTATGATACAACCCTGACTTGCACCGAGGACCTGGAACTTTGGACCAGAATGGCAATGGAGAATTTTAAAATGCAAATTCTTCCCGAATGCCTATTGATATATAGACTGCATGATAAACAAATAACAAGCACCACACTTGAAAGACAACATACCGAGGTGCTTAAAATTCAAAATAAATACTATGCTTCTCTGCTTGAAGCTATGGATAAAGAAATGCAGGAATTTTATATTGATGGTATCTATTTCAGAAAAAATGTTGATTTAGATAAATTCCTTCAATATGTAAGATGGATAAGAACTGCAGCCTGCAAAAAAATCGGTAAAGATACAATAAATTATGCACTTTTGGAAATTTTGGCTGAATATAAGCGAAATGGTTTGCCTAAGAAGAATGTTTTAAAGGCTATGATAAACTTTAATCCCTTTTTCTTGGCAAAGGAAATTATAAGAAGAAAAAAAGCGGCCCAAAAAGATATTGAAAAATGCTTTAAGGTTGCTAAAGATATTGGCCTTAAACAAACGGCAGGAACAATGGAATTTCCAATTTTTGAAAAATAGATAACAGGAGCTTTATATATGCAAATTTTCGAATACCCGTATGTGATAATAACTATTCTTATAATGGTTTTTCTGGTTGTGGGGCTAATCGGACTTTATTTTACAATTAAATCGGTAAGAACTGCAAAAGGAATAGTTGCTAAAAACTTTTGCGGAATAGGAAGAATTGAAAGCGATTTCGAAAGGGCAGGTAATGACAGGAGAAATCGGAGCGTTGTATATATCTATATATCTCTTGATAATATGAAAAGGCTTTATCCTCAATCTAAGGCTATCAGAATGTATGAACAGGTTAAAAAGATTTTGCTTATGCATTTCGGTGGTGAGATTTGTGTTTATGATGAAGAAAACTTTGTTGCTATAAGTAACTTTGATTCGGAAGAGATTGCAAGGCATATTGAGGAGATTTTTAAAGAAATCAATGATGCGCTGCCAAAATACGATGCGCTTAATGTTGTGCGTATGAATTTCGGATATCATTCAACAAGTTCAACCGATGTTTCATTCAAAACAGCTCTTTCGAGAGCAAAACAAGCTTGTAGTATTGCGGAAGATAAAGGCGATTTATACTTTGAGTGGGACAATGCTAATGGTAAAGAATTTGAACGAAAAATCAAGATGGAAAATAATATTCAAAATGAGATTGATAATAATAGATTTTTCCTTGAATATCAGCCGATTATTGATGCTAAAACAAATAAAATTATGGGAGCCGAGGTGCTTTCAAGACTCAATTCTCCAACAGAGGGAATTTTAACGCCGGGAATTTTTCTTTCGGCTGTAAATAATGTTGGATTGAATCAAAAATTTGATTATTATATTTTCGAGAAAAATTGCAAATGGATTTCAAGCGAAAAAGAAACCAGAATGAAATATGTTTATACAATTAATTTCTCACGCTATACTTTGTGCGACCCGAATTTAGCTGAAAATATAATAAAAATTATAGAAAAATATGATATTGATTTTTCTTGCATTGCGGTTGAGATTCTTGAAGATAAAAGCCTTGATAATGAAGAAAAATCAATAATGATAGAGAATTTAACCCGTTTGAAAAATAAAGGTATTTTGTTTCTTCTTGATGATTTTGGAAAAGGATATACCAATTTTGGAGATTTGGTTGACTTTGATATAGGCATAGTTAAAATTGATAAATCAATAACACAAAATGCAATCGGTCAAGTTGGATTTTCGGTTCTTAAAAATATTATCAGAACAGCTCATGATTTAGGTTTCAAAGCCTTGTGCGAGGGGATAGAAACCGAGGAACATAAAAAAGCGGTTGTTGAGGCCGGCTGTGATATACTTCAGGGCTATCATTTTTATCGACCAATGCCGGTTACACAACTGGAAACATTATTCGAAAAATAACAAGGAGATTTAAAGTGTTATCTGTAATTATTCCTTCTTATAACGAAGAAAAATGTATAAAAAAAGCTTATGATGTTATAGATTCTTTGTTGAGAGAAAATCAAATTGAAGCAGAGTTTATATTTGTTGATGATGGTTCTCAAGATGAAACCTATAAAGCTATTTGTGAGCTTTCTTCTCAAAAAGAAAATATAGTTGGATTGCATTTTTCAAGAAATTTTGGTAAAGAATCTGCAATATCGGCAGGCTTGGCGGCTGTAAGCGGAGAATGCGCCGTTGTTATTGACTGCGATTTGCAGCATCCGCCTGAAAAAATAATCGAAATGTATCGCTTGTGGGAACAGGGATATGAGATTGTCGAGGGAATTAAAAACGAGCGTGGGAATGAAAAGAAAATGCATGGCATTGGTGCAAAGCTTTTTTATTCCGTTATAAGCCGTATGGCAGGCTTTGATATGGCAAACTCATCCGACTTCAAGCTTTTAGATAGAAAGGTTGTTGATGTGCTCAATAAAATGCCCGAAAGAGGATTTTTCAGAGCAATTTCCTTTTGGGTTGGCTATAAAAAAGCAACAGTTGAATATGATGTTGCAAAAAGGGTAGAGGGCGAATCAAAATGGTCAACCAAAGGTCTTGTAAAGTATGCTCTATCAAACATTTCATCATACTCTACTGCGCCTATGCAAATAGTAACTCTTTTAGGCTTTATAATGCTTATAATATCTGCCATATTTGGAGTTTGGGCGCTGATAGATAAGATTATCGGTAGGGCGCTCGAGGGTATGACAACGGTTATAATCATAACCATTTTCATAGGAAGTATAATTATGATAAGCCTTGGCATTATAGGCTATTATATTGCTCGTATTTATGAAGAGATTAAGGGCAGACCGAAATACATAATTTCATCAACCACGAAGAGTGGAGAGAAGTAGTGGATTTATGAAAAAAAGTGGACTTATATTTGCGGCTTTGGGTGTTTTATTATCCGATATTATGTGCTTTGTTGTAGCTTTCAATTATCGAGATATGCTATGCGGAATAGAGCATAGAGGATTTAGCGCCCCTGCTGAAATCGCATTTTTAATTGCAATTCCTTTTGTTATTGCAATAACTTTATGCTTTATTTTAGCGTTTTTATTTTATAGAAAAGCAAAAATCGGTTCCACAAGGGTTAAAACCGATATTCTTTTAAAGGAGAATATAGAGGCGGTTTCGAATAAAATTGGCATAGAAAAGCCAAAGAAAAAACTAAAAGTATGGGGAATTGTGCTTTTAGCACTAGGCTCACCCTTGTGGGTTTCTTTGCTTCTTACATTTTTTGCGGTTGTTTTAGCTATTTATATTTCCTTATGGGCTGTGTTTCTTTCCTTTGTAGCTTGTGGTTTTGGCGGTTTGATTTTGGGGTTGGTTTTTGGACTCGGAAATAATTGGTATATAGGCTTTGCTATGATTGCGGCAGCATTGATTTTAATAGGGTTTTCAATCCTCTTTTTCTTTGGCTGCAAGACGGCAACAAAAGGATTTATATTGCTAACAAAGAAGATGGTTTCAAGCTTTAAAAAGGGGGAAGCGAAATGAGCAAGAATAAAAAATGGCTTATTGTAGCAATCTCTTTGATATTAGTTGGATGCATAACTTTTACGTTTGTTATGGCAAGACTCGATTGGGATTTTTCAAAGCTTGGCACCTCGAAATATAGAACTCAAACCTATGATATAACTGAGACTTTCAGCGATATATCAATAGAAAATAATACTGCCGATATCTTATTTGTTTTAGCTAATGATGGTAAATGCAGGGTTGTTTGCTATGATAATGAAAAGATAGAATATCAAACTGGGGTTTCAAACGGTAAGCTTAATATTAAACCTATTGATAATAGAAAATGGTTTGAGCATATTGGAATAAATTTTGAAAGCTCAAGAATAACCATTTATCTTCCTGAAAAAGAGCTAGGAAATCTTTTTGTTAAGAATAGCACAGGGGATATTAAGTTAGAAAAATTATCTATAAATTCCGCCGACCTTTCGGTTTCAACCGGAAAAATTTTTGCTAGTGATATAACCTGTGCAGGTGATTTCAAAACTAAGGTTAGCACAGGCGAGGTATTTCTCTTGAGCACCAAGTGCAAAAACTTAATTTCAAGCGGAAATACAGGTGATATAACACTTAAAAATGTTATCGCCCAAGAAGAGTTTTCTATTAGTAGAAGCACAGGCGATATTGAATTTGAAGCATGTGATTCTAATAATATTTTTATCAAAACCGATACAGGCGATGTTGAGGGAAGCTTGCTTTCAAGTAAAGTTTTTATTGCCAAGACCGATACGGGAAGTATTGAAGTTCCCAAAACAACTACCGGTGGGAAATGTGAAATCATAACCGATACGGGCGATATAGAGATAGATATAAAACAATAACCCGAAAAAATAAATCCCAAGCCGAAAGGCTTGGGATTTTGCTAGTGGTGATGATGGTGATGATGGTGGTGGCTGTGGTGGGTTTCTTGATGGCAATGCTCTTCACCGCAGTTTTCGTTTTCTTTTTCAAGCTCAAGGGTTGCATGGGAAATGCCGTGTTCCGAAAGCTCACTTCTTACCTTTTTCTTCATTTCTTCGCCGTTTTGATTTGTTACAATATGCATTGTTGCAAAAATGCGTTGACCATCAATACTCCAAATATGAATATGATGAAGGCCGAGCACACCCTCAATTCCTAAAATATGCTCTTCGAGCTCCTCAACATTTATATTCTCAGGAACCTTCTCAAAAAAGAGGCTAAGAATTTCTTTCATATTGCTAAGAGCATTTATTAGAATGAATATTGCAACAGCTATTGACATTACAGGGTCGATAATCTTAAAATCGGTAAATTTCATAACAACCGCACCGATTAAAACAACAATCCAACCAAGAACATCTTCAAGCATATGAAGGTTAACAGCCTTTTGGTTAAGAGAATCGCCGTCTTTGGTTACAAGCGCTGCTATGAAATTCACTATAACGCCGATAACGGCAAAGATTAGCATACCGTTATAATTTATTTCTGATGGGTTTATAAGCTTTAAAACAGCATTATAAATTACGGCACCCGAGCCGAACAACAAAATTGAGGTTGTTATAAGGCTTCCTAAAACCGAATATCCTGCATATCCATAAGTATATTTCTTATCGGGCTTGGTTTTGCTTTTCTTTTCTAAAAAGTAGGAAATTCCAATACTTGCAGCATCTCCTAAATCGTGCAAAGCGTCCGAAATAATAGCAACGCTTCCTGTAAATATACTGCCGAAAAACTCAAATACTGAAAAGAATAAATTAAGTATGAATGCAATAAGAATATTTTTTTCGGTTTTCATTTTATGTTCCTGCCAATTTCATTATAAGACTTGTTGGAAGTATTTTTGCAAGCAAGCGATAGAATTTGTAGAAAATTCGGTTGGTATAAACCGCCTTTCCTTTCTTCGAGGCTTTAAGTGATTTTCTTGCCATAATTTCAGGGTTTACTCGGGGTAATGTATCAAAGGTAAAGCTTGTGCCCTTTTCAATTCCAGCAAGTGATAAAAACTCGGTATCCATAGGTCCGGGGCATACTGCAATACAGTTTATTTTTCTTCTCTTTAATTCGCTTCTAAGTGCTCTTGAAAAGCTCATAACATAAGCCTTGGTTGATGAATAAACCGCCATTCGAGTATTAGGAGCAAAGGATGCTATCGAACAGGAATTTATAATCTCTGAGCCTTTTTCCATAAATGGAAGAGTTATAGAGGTTATAACTGTTAGAGCCTCGCAGTTGAGCTTAATCATACCGCTCAAATCATCATTATTCATCTCGTCAAAATTGCCAAGCTTCCCAAATCCTGCATTATTAACGAGAATAGAAACCTCACAGTTTTCTTGTTCTAAAATGTTTTTATATTCTTTAAGGCTTTCTTCCTTTGTTATATCAAGGGATAAAACCTTAACCTTTTTAGTGAGTTTTTTTGCCAACTCTTCTAATCTTTCTTTTCTTCTTGCGATTAACCATATTTCCTCGATTTCGGGGCGATTTTTATCTATCTCTAAAGCGAAATAAACACCCAGACCCGAAGAGGCTCCTGTTATAACTGCAGTTTTCAACTCTCGCACTTCCTTTCTATATATATTATATTTATTTAGGTAATAAAATCAAGAGAAACTATTTTTACAAAAAAACGAAACTTTTTATTGACATAAAGAGGGGTTTTAGGTTATAATCTATAATCGATAGGCTATGTCGCAAGGATTGTGGCGTTGTCGCCAATGCAATATATAAGGAGGGTTCGTAATGAAGAGAACATATCAGCCTAAAAAACTTCATCGCAAGAAGGAACACGGCTTTTTAAAGAGAATGGCAACTGCTAACGGCAGAAAGGTGCTTTCCCGTCGCAGAGCTAAAGGAAGAAAACAACTCACATATTAAAGCCACTATGCGTGGCTTTTCCTTTTATTAGGCGGAAATTATGAAAAGTGTAATAAAAATTAAGGAAAACCGCGATTTCAGAAGGGCTTATGCTAAAGGAAAGGCATTAGTTTCCCCTTATGCTGTGGTTTATGTTTTGAAAAACCGTTTTGGCAGTATAAGGCTCGGTATTACCACTGGTAAAAAGATAGGAAATGCGGTTAAGAGAAACCGCGCTAAGCGTGTTATAAGGGCGGCTTTTGAGCCTATTGTTCCTCATATTGATGAGGGTTATGATTTCGTTATTGTTGCCAGAACCAGAATATTAAATGTTAAAAGTCAGGTAGTATCAAAGGCTATTTATGAATTGCTTAGGTCTGCCGATTTATGTGAAGAATTATGAGCAAAATTTTAATTTGGCTGGTTTCGTTTTACCAAAAATGTATTTCACCCCTTAAAATTCCTTGTTGCCGTTTCACCCCAAGCTGTTCGGCTTATGCTATTGAGGCTATCAGGGTGCACGGCAGTTTAAAGGGCTCGCTTTTGGCAATTTGGCGTATTTTAAGATGCAATCCATTTTGCAAGGGCGGTTATGACCCTGTGCCTGAGAAGAAGGCAAAGAAAAGATAAATTTAAAATTTCTCCGTTGGCTTTATGTCAAGATTGGACGGTGCAATAAATGGAAACCTTGTTTAATATTATAAACAAACCACTTGGTTGGGTGCTTGAATCAATAGCAGGTCTTTTCGGCGGAAACTTTGCAGCCGCCGTATTTGTTTTCACTCTGCTTATAAACTTGGTATTGATACCTCTTAATATCAAGAGTCAAAAATCTTCGGTTCAACAAACAAGAATTAAGCCTAAGCTTGATGAGCTTAAAAGGCGTTATGGCGATGATAAGCAAAAGTATAGCGAGGCTATGCAAAAGCTTTATCAGGAAGAGGGCGTTTCTATGTCGGGCGGATGCCTGCCTATGATTTTGCGCCTTGTTCTTATGATGAGCATTTATTGGCTTATAATGTCTCCGCTCACTTATCTTATGCATATTGATGCTGAGACCATTAAGTCTGCAACTGAGGCTTTGGCTGATACCGTTAAAAACGCAAGAGGCAGTGAGCTTCTTATAATTGAAGCAGTTAAATCGGGTAAAATTGATTTTCCTGCTATATCAAATGCTTTAGGCTCAATTGATTTTAATTTCTTTGGAATTGACCTTACTGAGACCCCTAAATTCTCATTTAACATTTTCAAGGATGCTCAGCCTATCTGGGCTATGCCGGTTTTAGCCTTTGCATCTCAGATGATTTCAAGTCTTTTCTCAATGAAAATGCAAAAGAAACTTAACCCCGAAGCTCCGTCAATGGGCGGTATGCTTTTAACCATGCCTTTGATTTCTCTTTTCATCGGTTTTGGTTTACCGGGCGGTGTTGCATTCTATTGGGCTTGTTCATCTCTTATAGGCGGATTTATTCAGCTTGGTGTTCAAAATTTCTATGGACCTCATAAAATGCTTTCCCGTGAGAGAGTTAAGGAGCTTTCCAAACAGTGTGATTTTGAGGCAGGCCAAATTAAGAAGATTACCGGTGTAAATGAAGAAAAATAAAGGAGGATTACCCTTGATTAAGGAAGCAATTGGCTTCGGTGCAACAGTTGATGAGGCAAAGGAAAATGCCATCGCAAATCTTGGTGCATCGGATTTTGATGATATACAGTTTGAAATAATATCATTACCTAAGAAAAAAGTTCTTGGTATGTTTGGTGGAAATAAGGCAGAGGTTAAGGCTTTTGTTGAGGTTCCCGATTTGAAACCCAAAAAAGAAAAAAAGGAAAAACCTCAAAAAGCTAAGGCAAAGCCTGTAGTTAAAGAGGAAAAGGCAAAACCCGAAGTTAAAGCGGTTAAGGAATACGGCGATGCAGTTGATG
>CAJGDQ010000008.1 GCA_904502215.1 Clostridiaceae bacterium | reverse complement strand
TATTTGAAAGGTTTATGATTTCATCAAATAACGATGGAGTAATAATTTTGTCAACAAGCTCAAGTAAAAGATAATTGGAATTATTAAGACAAAGTTCTTTTAAAGAGGTTGATTCACTAATACCTTTAAAATATAGCATTTCGCTTCCCTTTAGGATTATAGGTAAATCTTTATTTTGAGATTCAATATTTAGTAAACTAAATGCTTTGTTGCATTTGGTTGTAAACTCGATTAGATTATCTTCCTGAGGGTAAAAATGTGGCGTTGCTAAAACTGCAGTAACACCTTGTTCCTTTAAGGCTTTTAAAAGCTCTAGGGATTCTTCAAGTGTTTTAGCGCCATCATCAACATCGGGTAAAATATGGGAATGAATATCAAAGAACATTTATCTCACCTCCAAAAATAAAACGGCGAATTTATTGCAAAACCGCCGTTTGAAAAAATTAAAATTATTTAGAGCTGTAATACTTTTTGTAGCCCTTATATTTGCTGTATTTACCTGCTTCTCCGCCAATACCGTTCATAACAGTTCCAAACAACTTAATCCCAAGCTTTTTAATGTTAGCTAATGATTCGTTGAAGGTGGTATATGTAGTAACTCCTGTTCGAACAACAAGTAAAAGTCCATCGCATTTTTGGGAAACAACAAGTGAATCCGAAACGAGATTTACAGGGGGAGTATCAACAATAATGTAATCATATTTATCACGAAGCTCGAGCAAAAGCTTATCAAAACCTACAGAGCTGAAAAGCTCGGATGAATTAGAAGCAGAGCCAACAGTTAAAACATCAAGGTATTCATTATGATGCTTAACAGCATCGGCAAGAGTAACCTTTTCGGTTACAACATCAAGGCAACCAATATCATTGGTCAATTTTAATTTTTGGTGAACCGAGGGTCTTCTTGAATCGGTATCAACTATGATAACCTTTTTGCTAAGCTGAGAAAAGGTTATAGCGGTATTGATAGCGGTGGTGGTTTTACCTTCAGAAGCATTAGGGCTTGAAATTGCTATAATCTTACCATTATAGTTTTCAAGCAGGGATAACAAATGAACACGAAGACTCTTATATGCTTCAACTATGGAGAAGGGAACCTTGTTTTGATTTTCGAGGTTTATAAGCTTGGAGGGGTTGGTTTTTGTTGCCATTATTTGTTTCCTCCCTTGCCGTAATATTTATAATTTTTATAATATTTACCGGATTTTGCTTTTGCAAAGTCAGGAATATTTCCGAGAACAGGAACATCAAAACGCTCTTTAAAATCTTCTTCGCTTTTAATAACTGTATTCAAAGAATAAACAATTAGAATAATCAAATAAGCAAGTGCTGCTCCAACAACTGCAGCATAGAAGGTTGAGTTAACGGTTTTGGGAGAAACCTTACGAGCGCTATCAGCTTCAAAGGTTTTAACAAGAGCTCCCGGGAATACCTCGCCAATATGACTTGGAACAAGCTCTAAAAAATTATTAACAAGCACAACAGCCTCATCTTTAGAGGTTGAAGTAAAGGAAATATCAATAAAAAGTGTATCTTCGTTTCGAGGGGTAATGCTAGCGCTTGAACGAAGGGTAGAATATGTATATTTATTAGAAAGCTTTTGGGCTAATTCCTTATAAATATCGTTGGTTTTCAAAACATCGCAAGCAGTTGCTGCAAAGTTTTTAGAGGCCGAAATATCCGAGCCGCTAACCTTATTGCTGTTTTCAGTATCAATAATTGCACCGTTAGTAACAATCATAGAAGCAGTTGCCGAATAAATCGGGGTTACTAAAAAGTGGCAATAAGAAAACATACCGGCACCGCAAACTATTGCGGCAAGAATTAAAATATAAAGATGCTTTAAAGCAATCTTAACTAACGAAAACAAAGTAAAGCCTTTCAAAATTATACCTCATTTCGACATAATATCCATAACTTATTATAGTATAACATAAGCGTTATAAAAATTCAAGAGTAAATTATCCCATATTTTCAAGCAGATTTTTGGATTTTATGATTTCTTGATAATCACTATAGGCGTTTTTATAAACCTCTATTATGCAGCTGCCGTTGAAGTTTTTATTTTTAAGTATTTCGAAAAATCCCTGAAAGTCAAAACCACCGTTTAAAGGCAACTGGCAGTCAGAAGCGGGGGAATGGTCGCTAATATGGTAATGCTTTATATTGTCTCCCAATTCATCCATAAGGGTTATGGGAGAATATCCGCAACGAATCGATTGTTTAATATCCAGGCAAAATTCGGCATCCTTTCCAAGATAGTTTTTAATTGCGGATAAAAACTCAAAATCTCCCGCCCTATGTTTAAAAACATTTTCTTGCAAAACAGTAACCCCGTTTTTAAGGGTTGCCCTTTTTAATGCCATATATCTTTCGCAGTATTCTTCATCGTTTAAAACACCGTGTTGCTTTCCGCCGTGTAAAATTATATATTTAGCTCCTAGCTCGGCGGCAATTTCGGAATAACGGGAATAATCATCTAAGGCATCATAAAAACGGCGCTCATAGGCCGAAAACATCATGAAAGATTCGGCAAGCGAAAGGGTTGGATGAATTGAGGTGATATTCATATCATACCGATTTTTAATATCGCTTAAAATATCAATAAAAGGTGCCTTTAATTCCGACCTTGAATTAAAGAAAATCTCGGCGTTTTTTATGTTGTTTTTTCCAAGATATTCAAGAGCTTGTTCGGTTTCAAGGGGATAAAAGCAAGAGGTTGAAATGCCAAGCTTCATAATAATTACTCACTTTCCGCAGGATTAACAAAAACGGTTTTGTTGGTGGTATAAATCACCATACCCGGTTTTGCTCCTGATGGTTTTTTAACGTATTTTATAGGAGTATAGTCAACTGCAACTTTGGAAGCAGTGGCGGCCTTTGAGTTTTTGGCAGCAAGTAAGGCGGCTTTTAATATGGTTTCATCGCTAACCTCTTTGCCACCCGAAAAAACAACAACATGGCTTCCGGGAATGTTTTTGGTATGAAACCATAAATCTCCCTTTGATGCTAATTTACAGGTTATTTTATCGTTTTGGATATTGTTTTTACCAACGGCGATGGGATATCCTTCGGCACTTTCATATGTGGCAATAGATGAACTTTCAGTTTTTCTTTTTGTTCCCTGAGATTTAATATAACCCGCAATAGAAAGCTCTTCCTTTATTTCACTGAGCTCTAAAAGGGAAGAACAGCGGTTAATTGCATCTAAAACGCTGTCAAAATATTCTAGTTCCTCATTGTCGCTCGCAGTAAGCTTGGTTAGAGTTTGCTCGGCGGAATAGGTTTTTTTATAATCCTTAAAATATTTATCAGCATTTTTTGAGGGGGTTAATGCAGGGTTTAAAGCAATTTTTAGAGGCTTTAATTCCTCATCATAATAATTGATAACCTCGGCAAAGGATGAGCCATTTTCGATTGAATGAATATTGGCCTTTAATAATTCTCCGCAAATTCGAAGATATTCTCTATTTTCGCATTTTTTAAGCTCTTCCAAGCGATTGGCCAGACGTTTTTCGGTGCGTGCAATAAGATTATTAACCAATTTGATAATATCTTTGGCACTTGTTCTTATTCTTGCTTGCAAATCCTTTGCTGAATAAAAATCGTCCAAAAGCTCAGATGGGGAAGAGTATAAAATATTTTGATAATCGTTTCCGTATTGTTTAATTTCTGTAAAGCAAAAATCTAATGGAGTTGAGTCGGGATTATTGACTATATACAAAGAAAAATTGCCTTTTAGCGAATTAATAACCGAATTTAAAGTAATATTTAATGAGCTTTCTTTTGCTTTGTGTTCAATTTCTCGGCAAACTAACGGGGAAAATCCGTTAAGGGTGTTTAATAGCTCTTTTGAAATATCTTCCGTTAAGTTTTTGCAATAATCATCAATATTAAGGGAAAGCGGATTTAATTTATCCAAAGAGGGAGGATCGATATACTGAGCGTTTGGAAGAATAAGTCGCTTAGCATTTTCAACATCGCTTCTTTTAATAGCGTCAATAATTTTGCCATTTTCATTTGTTAAAATGATGTTGGACTGATTTCCTATCAGCTCGCAAATCAACTTAAAAACAACAATGTCTCCCATTTCGTTTCTTGAAGAAAGGGTTAAAATTGCAATTCTTTCAAGATTGTTTTGAGAAATATCCATGATTTTTGCTGAGGATAAATGCTTTCTGAGGAGCATACAAAAATTAGGCGGAACTTGGGGGTTTTCGAATTTATTTTCAGTAAAATGTATTCTCGAAGCGCCAGCTCTAACTGATATAAATAAACGTTTAACAAAGCCTTTTTTGCGCACCAAAAATACCAGCTCATCTTTTGAGGGCTGGTATATTTTGTCTATATGGCAGTCGATAGCTGATTTTAACTCATCAACTGTTACTTTGAGGAATGCTCCGTCAAACGCCAAATTTATTCTCCTTAAATGTTTAAAATCTTTTCAATATAATCGAAGGCTGATTTATATAGATTGTATTCGGTTCTTTTGCTCTCTATTGAAGAAATTGCAGAGATATTCTTTATCAAACGAGACCTTTGCTTTCCGATATAAAGTCTTCCTACATCATCTTTTGGGGACACTAAACCGATATAATAAAAACCTTCTTCTTTCTCGGCTTTTATATCAACGAAAGCCACCATCATAACAGAATATAGCTTTCCGTTTTCAAAAACCGCAACTTCCTTTATGATTTCAAAACCATTATCATAAAGGTATCTTCTCAAAAATTCGGGGGAGGTTGTTGGTTGCAAGATGAAGGTTGTGTTGTTCCTTTTTGCAATTTTATTAGAACGGTTTAAAATACCCGAAATAACCTCACCGCCCATACCTGCAATAATAACAGTATCGGCAATTCTTTCGTTTAGGCTTGATAGCCCGTCCGAAAGCACTAACTCAATACCCGAAACATTAGCTTTTTCTATGTTTTTTTGAGCGTTTTTTAAAGGCTTTTCGCCAATATCGGAAGCAATAACCTTTTTAGCCTTACCTGATTTTATTAGTTCTATCGCAAGATAACCGTGGTCGGTTCCGATATCGGCAACCAAATCGCTCTCGGGCACTAAATTTAAAATAACCGATAATCTAACACTTAGGTTTGGCATTATTTATTCTCGAAATATTTGTTGAGTTTTTCAACCAAAACATCACAGTCAGTTCCGTGAACAGCACAAGCCTGTTCAATGGTTTCGCCTCGTGATGCAGGGCAACCAAGGCAGTGCATACCTATTTCAAAGAAATACTGAGCACATCCGGTATCAATATCAAGAACATCGCCAATAACCATATCTTTTGTAATTTTCATTTTAATTTCTCCTTAATTTTAAAATAGTTTAGTTTCATTTTCGAGGTTTGTTCTACCGTGGTTAAAGAGCTTGCGGTTATCCATTGCCCAAACTCTACCGGAAAAATCATCAACCTCAGTATTTTCAACCGCTTCTTTCATCTCATAAATTCTCGAATCCATAAGGTCAAGCTCGCTTAAAAGCTCGGCTTCAATAAACATAGGTCTAACAGCGGCTCCAAATTCGGGCTCGCCGTGATGCGATAATATCATATGCTCAAGAAGCATGGCGGTTTTTGAACTGATATTTAATTTTTCGGCGTATTTATTAACCGAAATAGCACCCATAGCAAGATGGCCTAAAAGGTTTCCCTCGGCTGAATAACCTGTTGCAATACCTGATTCGGCAACCTCAAATTCCGAGAGCTTAGCAATATCGTGAAGAATAGCGCCTGCTATTAAAAGCTCGGTATCAATAAAGGTGTAAATTTCTGATACCTTTTGAGCTAAGCGAACAATCGACAAAGTGTGAAGCAATAAGCCGCCTCTGACTGCATGGTGAAGCTTAAAAGCTGCAGGCCAATAAAGAAGATTCATTCTATTATCGGCAAGAATAGCGGTAACTATTGTTTTAAGCTCATTATCCTTAAAATTTTCAGCAATGTTAAATAGCTCATCAAACATTTCGTTGCCCGAAAAAGAAGCAGTTTTCACGAAATCGGATGGGTTAACATTATCCTCGGGCATAGCAGGGCGGATTTTCTCAATTCTTAATTGGTCAGCTCCGTTATACTGAGAAATGGTGCCTCTAACCTTAACGATTGCATTGGTTGTATATTCACCGTGAACTTCCTTTTGGTATCTCCAAAGCTTAGCGTTAATTTCGCCGGTTTTATCGCCGAGCATTATATCAAGATAACTATCTCCCTTAGAAGAGGTTTTTTGTTCAATGGATTTAATAAGGCAAAATCCATCAACAAGACCATTGTTATCAATAGGGGTGAAATTCATTTTTTTACCTCCAAAACTTATATGTAAAATATTATACTATAATTTAATATATAGTTCAAGTATTATTGAATTTTCGCAAAGTATTCGGCAATACCTCGAGTTATGGCTTCAGCCTTTTTAATATTTGCAGCTTCACTAACAATGTTAGCATAATCATAACTGTTAGAAATAAATCCGTTTTCTGTCAGAACAATCGGGCAAGTGGTTTCTCTTGCCATAAAGTAATAATGCCAACCGAACTTATGATTTTGATAAATTCCCGTGTTATATGTGTGGTTATAAACATATTCGGCTGCATTTTTTGAGAAGGAATTAAAATACCTTGATTCAAAACCGTTTGGTTTTGCAGTGTAATAAGAATTATGATGAATAGCAATGCAAAAATCAGGTTTTATATTTTTTAGTATTTTAATTTTATCATCGGTTGAGCTTGTTGAATTATCATTTCTTGTGGCATAAACAGTAGCACCTGCGCACTTAAGCTCATTTGCAAGCTTATTAGCGAGAGCAAGGTTTTGAATTGCCTCATTATGATTTTTAGAATCAAACCCCTCGGCACCAATGTCCACTCCGCCGTGCCCTACGTCAATCAGTATAACAACACCTGTAAGGTCAACGCCGTATTTGTTTTCTGCAGTTGTTATTTTTGCGGGGTTTAAGAATTCGAAAACCAATTGATTTTGCTCGTTATAATAGCAGTCCCAACCATAGAAACCACCTTGCTTTTTAAGGAAGAGACGAAGGGTATAGTCCGAGGTGTTTTTAATAATTTCAAAATGGCTGAAAATGGGGTTATCTTCAGGTATAATGAGTTCGCCATCTAAGGTATCGGAATAGCAAAAGGTTATATCAATATATCTTGAAGTAACATTACTAATGCTGTAATCCTGTTTTGAGGGACTAGTATAAGCTTGCGGTAATAAATCAAAGAAAAACGGAGCTTTCCAAGCAGTATCTAAGGTTAAAATAGTATGCCTTCCCGTATTTTCAAATGAAGCAATATTTAATTGGTTGGTTTCGGGAAGAAGACCGGCACGCTTTGTGGTTATAACTGTTTCACTGTTTCTTGGAATATCCTTTCTTTTAAGATAAACCTGTCTTCCACAACGCAAAACGGCATATTCTTTTTTATCCTTGGAATAAACGCTGCCTTGAGCACAGTAATCAACTGTTCCTTTTGGTAAATAGTTGTTTGTCGGCCTTGAAGCATCATCGGTTGAATAAGCATCAAAGGTTTCGGCTTCATAACCGACTATTTCAGCAATAATTCCCGAGCCAACGTTTATGTATCTATCTCCAAGTGGTGTTGCATCAGGGTCAAATTCAACTATGAAGTCAGGTTTTTTGCAAACAATATTCCCTGAAGAAAAGCTTTCGTATTTTCCGTTATGTGTTGCCTTAAATACAACCTTTCCAAGTGATATATCCTCATATCCGTTGTTAACGGGAAGGGTAAAAGAGCCGTAATATCCAATAAATTCAGCTGAGTTATCTTCCTCTTCATTAACCGATAGGGTAATAGTTTGTCCATTAAAGGTTGCTGTAACAACGCTTCCTTTTCTTGCAGTTGCCCCAACAGAGAATGTTGCATTACTTGAATATATCTGGCTTTTATCGGGGGAATACTGATTTATAATTACATATCGGTAGTTAACAGTAAAGGTATGGGTTTCACCCTTATGAACAAAATTAAATGTGTTTTTACCTACCGATAAATCGGCTGTATAGCTAAAAATTCCATCAAGTGAACGCTCGATTTCGGTTCCGTTAACGGTTAGGGATTCTTCTATGTCGGAAGTTCCGCTAAATGTGATTTGAGAATTGGTGGTATTGATGGTTTTTGCGGTTGGAGAGGAAAAAACAAGTCTAATTCCATTATCCTCTATAACAGCCGGAACTGAGCTTGTTATATCATCCAAAATTAAAGGGGAGGATGAAGAATTTGTTATATCTTCTTTAATATCCTTTCCAAAATGCAAAATAATCAAAACTGCCGCAGCGGCGGCAATTAATGCACCTAAAACACATATGATTATGGTTAAAATTTTCTTTTTGTTCATTATTTATCTCCTGAAAGGTTGCTATTTATTATTATACATATTTCGACTGTTTTTTCAATGGAAAAAAATAAAAAATACCAAGGTTTAAATTACCTTGGCATTTGAAATTATAATTGATATATTATTGTTTTTTTCTATGATTTCAAGCGGCAAACCACTAAGTCCGAAAAACACTTTATATTTATATTTTTCAGTTTCGCCCTCAACGAAAAAACTATCGTTTTTGGATATTACCATTGGTTTACTTTTTGAAATATCCGAAAAAATAGTATGTATCAAATCGAGCTTAAAATCATCAGGCAGGGCAGTGAGTTCGGTTTTATAAACCAAATCTCCATATTTAAAATTAACACCCATTTCTGAAAATTCGATAATATAACCATCTTGTCGATTTTCCAAATAGGTTTCGCCAATATCGTTTATAGTAACAAAAAAATCAAAGGGTTCAGTTTGGTAATTTATTTCAGCATTAAAAGAAACCGAATGGCAAATAGGTGATATTTTGCTGTTAGTAGCAGAACATGCGCAAAGAAATAAGGATAAACATAAAAGAACTGATAATTTTTTCAAAAAACAACCTCATTTTGAAAATAATTAAAGCTCCTCAATTATATCACTTGCTATCATTGCTCTTTCACCCTTTTTAACGGCCGCTTTATCGCCCGCCTCGGAATGCAAATAAACACCTGAAATTGCGGCATTAAAAGGCGAGAAGTTTTGAGCCAAGAGGGAAACTATAACACCCGCCAAAACATCTCCGCTTCCTGCGGTAGCCATTCCCGGATTCCCGCCTAAATTAAATCTTATTTCGCCATCAGGGCTTGCAATGATGGTATTAGCACCCTTTAAAACAAGAATTACATTATGTTCCTTAGCAAATTTGGCGGCGGTTTCAACCCTGTTTTCCTCAACAAATGAGGTTGTAGAATTGAGTAGTCTTGCCATTTCGGCAGGATGGGGAGTTAAAATTATCGGAGCTTTGCTTTTCTTTAATAATTCTATGTTCTTAGAGAGAGCATTTATGCCATCAGCATCAATTACAACAGGAACATTAGAGAAATTTATAAGCTTTTCTAATAGTTGATGGGTTTCTTTAGAGTTGCCTAAACCGCATCCTATAAGAACTGCTTTGCAACCTGAAAGAGCAGTTTCAAAATCAAAGCTTTCAATATTTTCATATGGCAAACAAACGGCTTCGGGTATGAAAGAAGTGAATGGGCTATATATACTTTTTGGAATAGCGCATTTTATTACCCCTGTTCCACTTCTCAAAGCGGCCTTTGCCGATAGCATTGCAGCTCCTGCCATACCGTAGCTTCCGCAAATCGAAAGGACAGGGCCAAAATCTCCTTTATGGCAGTTCCTTTTTCTCTTTTTGAAAAATGGTTTTTCGGTTGTTAAAAAATTATATTCAATAGGTTTAACTCCAATATCACAAACGATTACCTCACCGCAGTAATCAGAGCCATAAGGCAGCATAAAGCAGGGTTTTAATGCAATGAATGTTATTGTTAAATCGGAGCAAATAGCATTTTTCAAAACTTTGCCGCTATCAGCCTCAACTCCGCTTGGAATATCAATAGAAATTTTATAGGCTGAGCTATTATTGATTTTATCGAAAAGATTGGATAATTCATCCGATATATCTCGGTTTAAACCAATGCCAAAAACTGCATCAATTATTATATCATAATTATCAGAAAAATCGGCTATTTTTATATCGCCTAAAAGTGAAAAATAATGCTTTGAATCCTCGGTTTGAGGCTTACCTAAAGGAAGAATAACATTTACAAAAGCACCATATTCATAGAGCTTTTTGGCGATAACAAAACCATCGCCGCCGTTGTTACCATTACCGCATAAAACAGCGATTTTTTTATTTTTTATATCAACCTTTTTTAGAATTATATCAGTTGCCGAATTGCCTGCCATTAGCATTAATTTGCGAAAAGAAAAAGCGCCGCTTTTAACAGCGTTTTCCTCCGACTCTCTTATTAAAGCCTTGGTTAACACCATCATAACGGCGCACCTCTTTCTTATTTTAAAATACTGTTTCCAATAAATTTCGGAACATATTTTTGCATCGCTGAACGCATACGTTCATCAGGGGAGAATACTAGGTATGAAGATGATTTACCCTCAGTTTCGGCAAGAAGGAATAATGCATTTTCATCATCCTTGTTGCAAGCAAAAGTTAAAAGCTTTTTGTTAATATTTTCGGTAATTGAAGAGTTGTGTTTTTCAAGTCTTGTAACTGTTCTTAAATCAAGTGATAAAAGACGCTTTCTTGAGTTTTTGTTGATTATTTTATCAACATCTAAAATTCCGTTAGTGATTATATACTCATATTCAATATTAAGCAAAGAAGAAAGCTTAAAAGCACCATAACCTATACCAAAAACTGCAATAATGGTTATGCCTTCCAAAAGAAAGGTTATTAGCAAGAAAGCTATTATTAACAAGGCAAATAACCAAATAGCCGCAAACAAAAGAATTGTTTTAAAATCCTTCTTAATAGCTACCAATTGTTCAAAAAAAGTATCCATTGAATAAGTCCCCCAAAATAACAATATAATATTTATGTTAATGGTATTATACACCAAAAGTTATTACACTTGCAATATATTTTATTTTGGTATATAATAAATTTACCTTTTGTTAACAAAATGAGGTGTTATTTTGAGAATTAAAGAGGGATATAACCTTGTTGACAGGTCGGGTCAATGGGTTGTTGTAGCTGAAAAGGGCGCAGAGCCGTTAAACAATATGATTGCTTTAACGGGAACCTCGGTCTTTTTATGGAATCTTTTAAAGGAAAAGGAAGTTACAAAAACTGAAATGCTGAATGCTTTGCTAGAAAATTTTGAAATTTCAACAGTTTTGGCTTTAGGCAACATTGATGTTTTTGTTAGAACTATGAGAGAAAATGGGATTGTTAAAGAATAATAAAAAAGAAAATAATCTTGTGGCTCTTAAATGGATATATAGGCGCTCTAAAAGATATTTGCCGATGGTGGCTTTGATTTCTTTACTCTCGGCTTTTATTTCGGCCAGCACCATTCTTTTAGCCTTGCTTTCAAAGAGTGTTATAGATGTTGCAACGGGTGAAAGCTCGGGAAGTCTGAGGTTTTATGGCATTGCTCTTTTGGGCGTTATAATACTCCAAATAATTCTAAGCGGCTGTAATTCTTTGCTGAAAACTTATACAAATGCAAAGCTAACTATAGCCCTCAGAAGCCATTTGTTTGTGTCTTTGAGCCGCAAGAAATTTGCTAAGGTTAGCGCTTATCATTCGGGAGATTTGCTTAACCGTTTCACCTCTGATACCGATTTGATAGTTAGCAGTGTGGTTAACATAATACCAAATGTTGTTTCAACCATTGCAAAGGTTATAGCCGGTGTTTCGGCCTTGGTTATTCTTGATTATCGGATTGCGTTATTTGTTTTAGTGTTTGGTGTTGCGATTCCCGGTGTTGGCAGAATCGTTAACAAAAAATATAAAGAGCTTCATAAGAAATGTCAGGAAACCGAGGGTCAAACCCGTTCTTTTATTCAAGAATGCTTTGAAAACCTTTTGGTTGTTAAAACCTTTGAGGGTGAAAATGCTTTTTCCAGAAAGCTTAAGCAGTTTATGAAGAAGAATTATCACTATAAGATGAAGAGAAGCGGTATTTCAATATTAACCCATCTTGGAATGTATTCATTCTTTACTGTTGGTTACTATGCGTTGCTGCTTTGGGGTGCTTTAGGTATTGCAGGTGGAACTGTTACATACGGTATGTTAACTGCTTTTCTGCAGTTAGTTCAGCAATTGAGAACACCTCTTCAAAATGTTTCGGGTATTATTCCGCAGTATTATTCCTCTATAGCTTCTGCCGAAAGACTTATGGAAATTGAGCAGGGTGAAGAGGATAAACCGCCTATGGCAAATGCGGAGCTTGATGTGATTAAAGCTCAGTTTAAAGGGCTTGAATTTAGAAATGTTTCCTTTGCATATGATGAGGATAATGTTCTCCAAAACTGCAGTTTTAATATTGAAAATGGAAAAATCACCGCTATAACAGGCGAATCAGGAAGCGGAAAAAGCACCATCTTCAAGATAATTTTAGGTCTTTTCCCAACACTTTCAGGTGAGATAAAGGTTAATGATACCATCAAATTGGATACCTCAATGAGAGGACTTTTTGCTTATGTTCCTCAGGGTAATATGGTGCTTTCGGGAACGATACTTGAAAATATAACCCTTTGTGATGAAACAGTGCCTTTTGAAAAGGTTGTTACAGCTTGCAAAACTGCAGAGATATATGATTTTATAAATTCTTTGCCCGATGGCTTTGAAACCCTTTTAACCGAAAGGGGAGGCGGTTTATCGGAAGGCCAAATTCAAAGAATTTCAATAGCTCGAGCTTTACTTACCAATGCACCCGTTTTGCTTCTTGATGAAGCAACCTCGGCGCTTGATGAAGAAACCGAAACCAAGGTTTTAGGAAATATCAAAAACCTCAGTGATAAAACGGTTATTTTTGTTACTCATAGGAACACAAGTCTTAAGGTTTGCGATAGTATTATACATATTGAAAATAAAAAAACTGAAATTAAAAAGTAAAAAACGCTCCTTTTTTGGAGCGTTTTTTTATAGAATATTTTTAATTTCTTCAAGACTAAAAATTGTGTATTTACTTTCATATTTAGCGGTATCGTTATTTGGATTAAACCAACAAGTATCAATTTCTGAGTTTATACCGCCTAAAATATCTGAGCTTTGGCTATCTCCAACAATGAGCATTTTTTGCTTATCTTTTTCTTCGATATTGTTGATAACATAATCAAAATATTCTTTTTCAGGCTTTTGATGTCCGGCGTCTTCAGATATAAATATTTTATCAAAATAAGCCTCAAGTCCTGAATTTTTAATTCTTTTAAACTGTGTTGAAGCAAGACCGTTAGTAGTGGCATAGAGCTTATAGCCTTTATTTTTTAAATAGGTTAAAATCTCATCAGCGCCATCCATTTTAAAATAGCCCTCGGATAGATTTGAACAGTAATCTTTAGAAATATCGGCAGTATTTCTTTGTTCGCCGAAATGCTCAAGCAAGGTTTTAAATCTACCCTCAAATATTGCACTTTTTGGTATTTCTCCTCGTTCAAAGGCTTCCCAATAATTTTTATTTATATTTGAGTATAGTTTGATTGCTTCATTGTCTGAGGGGAGGGAATACTGTTCCAAAACCCTTTTAACAGCAACAGCTTCTGCTTTATAAAAATCAAGTAGGGTGTTATCAATGTCAAGAAATAGAGAAGTATATTGATTCATATATCCCACCGTTAAATTAGCATTGCTGCAATTGCAGTAGTGATAGAGGTTATATTTTCAATTCCAATCATTATAATAATACCAACTGCTAGCATACCGCCCGAAACTCCACCGATGGAAGCTAGTCCTAAACGGTAATATCTTTGGTCGCCCTGATAAGTTTTATAAGAATTGATTTTTGAAACACAATGGTTTTTATATGTGTTATAACCAAAAAGACCGCACAAAAGGAAGCTCAAAAAGCTTGAAATATCCGAAATTGCAGATGCTAACATATCAAAAATAGTGGTTGATAGGTCGGCATTGGCCAGACTGTTGATAGCCTCATCGAATTTTCCGTTTGTAAAAGCCTCTGCAAATAGGTCAAAAGCCGAAGAGGTTGTGTTAAAGGTGAGAATACTTGTTAAAATGGTTAAAAGGCTGCCGATTAAGGTTAAAATAACGGCGGGTTTATACATTTTGCGATAGAAAAACCATAAAGCTGAGCCGATAGGACCAAAAAATATACCGAGCAAAGCTGCAGGCCAACACCAAGAAACTTTAGAGTTGCTAATAGCCATTTTTGAAAACTTTGGCATAATTTCAACGGCTTTTTTACCAATAAAAATAGCCATTTCCTCACTGGGAACACCATCAATGGTATCAACAATGATTTTTTCCGGATTGATATATGTATTATTAGATGAACTTTCGGAAGCTTCATTTTCATTATCATTAACAAGCTTAGCACCGCAGTTTTTGCAATATTTATATTCAGGCTCGTTTAATGTTCCGCAAACACTACAATAATTATCCATATTTTTTCTCCTATAAAAGATTAACGATAAAGTTACCTATGAATTTTATGGTCATTTCTCCAATGACTATTAAAAATGGGTTAATACCGCCTTTTTTGCGATACTCAAATTCAATATCATCATTTTCGCTCTTGATTTTTTTAATTGAGGAAATAACAAATTTTTTATAGTTATAATCTGAAAATAGAGCTGCATATATGCGGATTCCAAGCTCCAATAATAAGCCCGCAAAGGCTAAGGCTATGGATAAACCGCTGATTTCGGGCAGCATATCAAAAATTATTGAAACTAATTCGGGATATGGTATATTATCTTGAGGCATAGCCGCCATAACAGTTTGATTAAAAGGGAATGATAAAAGGGAAGATATAAGAATTAAAATTCCTGAAATAATTCCGTTTTTATACATTTTTCTTGATAGGGTCCATCCGCAAGGAAAAAGAAAAGCTACCCAATTCCAAGAAACCTTGTTTCTTTTATTAAGACCGATGAATTTTGGTATATAGCGGTGGGTATTGGCGAGAATGAATTTTTTGCAGTCCTCAGCGGTTACATCTTTTTCAAACTGATAATCGGCAGGAACGCCGCCCAAAAAATCGAAACCGATAAATCTTTGTTCATTAAAAATATTTTTTTGCTCGGTTTTTGGCCCTTTTTCCTCAATGGGTTCTTGTTTTACTTTTGAATATTCTTGGTCGGTGCCGTGAAATTCTTCAAGAGCGCAATGACCTATTGCGTTATAACATTCCCTATGATGAGGAGCGCCGCAAACGGGGCAAAAAACAATATCATCCTCTTCGAAAAGATATGCTTTGCACCTGGCGCAGCTGCTACCTTTGATATTTAAGCTCATACATAAGCTCCTTTTAAGCTTTCTATTTTATCAAAAACACGGCTAAAGTATTCATTACCATAATTATGGTAACGGCCATCTTTAATCATACTTTCCAAATCATCTAAATTTGCCCATTTAACCTCGGCAACCTCGTCTTTTTGGAGAGTTAGTTGGTCGGAATTAGAGTCAAATTGAGTGAACCAAACATCAACAAGAGAGTTTCTGCGTTTTAAGCGGAAAGCACGTTGCATCTTATCTCGACTTCTTTTTATGCCGAGCTCTTCATATAGTTCTCTACTTGCGGCAGCGAATGAATCTTCGCCGGCAACGGCAGCGCCTCCGGTTGCCGCCCATTCACCCGGCATTAGTCTCTTGTTATCACTTCTTTTTTGAAGAAGTATCTTTCCGTCAGCTGATATAATCCAAATATGAACAACAAGATGATATTCGCCGTTTTTAAGGAGATTTTTGCCTCTAAGGGTTGTTTTACCCGTTGGCAATCCCTGCTCATCGAGTATATCCCATTTTTCAATTATCATCTTTTTTGAACAACCTCGTTTGCATTTTTGAATATGCTGTTCGAGGGAACGAAGCCTCTAACTGATGAAAGGGGATAAATGTTGGAATTTTGGCCGATAATAGTTCCCGGATTCAGAACTGAACCGCAACCAACCTCAACAAAATCGCCAAGAATTGCACCAAACTTCTTAAGACCGGTTTCAATTCTTTCTTCACCAATTTTAACAGTAACCAATGTCTTGTCAGACTTAACATTTGAGGTGATAGAGCCAGCGCCCATATGAGAGCCGAAGCCTAATATAGAATCGCCAACATAGTTATAATGAGGCACCTGAACCTTTTCAATTAAAAGAACATTTTTGAGCTCGGTTGAGTTACCAACAACGCAAGAATTACCAACAAAAGCGTTGCCTCTGATAAAAGCGCATTGGCGAACTTCTGTGTTTTCTCCGATAATACAAGGACCGGTTATGGAAGCTGTAGGAGCGATTTTTGCCGATTTTGCAATCCAAATGTTTTCACCCTTATTTTCATAAACTTCAGGGTCTAACTTAGCACCGGTTTCTTTAATAAAATCTCCGATTTTTGAAAGAGCTTCAAAAGGATATTTGATGCCTTCAAAAATAGGGGAAACCAGAGGATTGACATTGTTAAATAAATTTTTAATAGTGATTTTTTCCATAAAAATTCTCCTTTTTTGATTTTGGGTGCTAATGTTATTTTTACCGAAACATAAGCACTAAATACCAAAATCATATCTTATTTGCTATAATTATAACAATAATATAAAAAAATTTCAATATAACTATTGTAAAATTTTAAATATTGTGATAAAATCTTTAGGTAAATAGCTTGTGCGTGCCTGAGTGTGCGGATGGGCGGGTCCTGTGCGATAGGATGCTACGAACCATGTCAGGCGGGGAACCGAGCAGCATTAAGTAGTTTTTTCTGTGCGCTGCAGTAAATCGGCTCATCCGTGCACTCAAGCACGCAATTTTATTATTTTAAATTTTGAGGTGAAAAAATGGCTTATCAGGCGCTTTATAGAAAATATCGCCCAACAACATTTTCCGATGTTATAGGTCAGGAGCATATAACCGAAACCCTTAAGAATGAACTATCCGAGGGTAAAATGGTTCATGCTTATCTTTTCACGGGAACCAGAGGAACAGGTAAAACCAGCTGTGCTAAAATTTTGGCAAAGGCGGTTAACTGTCTTAACCCAAAAGATAGGGACCCTTGCTTAGAGTGTGAAGGTTGCTTAGCTATTGCAAACGGTGAAAACACCGATATTGTTGAAATAGATGCCGCTTCTAATAACGGTGTTGATAACATCAGAGAACTTAGGGACCTTCTGAGCTTTGCTCCTGCATCTTCTAAATATCGAGTTTTTATTATAGACGAGGTTCATATGTTGTCTATCGGTGCATTTAATGCACTTCTAAAAACCCTTGAAGAACCGCCTGAGCATGTTATATTCATTTTAGCAACAACTGAAGTTCATAAGCTTCCTGCAACCATTCTTTCTCGTTGTCAGCGTTTTGATTTTAGAAGAATTGATAATGAAAAAATTTGCGAACGTATTCAGTATATTGCCGAAAAAGAGGGTTTATCCGTTTCAAGCGATGCCGCAACCCTAATCGCTTCGGCTGCCGATGGCGGAATGCGTGATGCATTATCTATTTTAGACCTTTGCGCTTCAAGCTCTAAGGATATTGATGAGGCAACGGTTGAGAGCGTTTGCGCTATGGCAGGAAATGATTATCTTCTTGAGATGGCTGATGCCGTTAAAAATCATAACACCGAGCAAGCTTTGATGTTAATTGATAGGCTGCATAATTCCTCGGTTGATATGCTTCGTTTGTTATCCGAGCTTTCTTCTCATTATAGAGATTTGATGATTGTTAAAACTGTAAAAGGCAATAAAAAGCCGATAGTTTGTTCAGCATCAAGAATGAGTGCTCTTGAAAAACAAGCCGCTGAATATGACATTAGGGACATAATGTTTATTCTTAATATCATCCAAAACAGCTTTCCATCAATGCAATCTGGCAATCGCCGAGGTGTTCTTGAGATGGCTGTTATCAGGATGTGCGACCCATCGTTATCAAACGATTTAACCGCTCTTGAAAGAAGGGTTAGCGCTTTAGAAAAGGGTGTTGTAAAACCTGTTATAAAAGCCGAGCCTGTAACAGAGGTTGTTGAAGAAGAGGAAGAAATTCCGCTTCCCGAAGAAGCACCCATAGAGGATGAAACTCCTCTTGAAAATGGAATTTCCGCTCTTTCAAAATGGAATGAAATTCTTGCGGTTTTAACAAC